>JBCDHL010000057.1:0-8105 GCA_038750095.1 Chlamydiota bacterium | reverse complement strand
CAGAAATCGCTAATGGTCCATCAAGCCAATAGGTTGTAATATCTCCATCACCTCCAATGAATCGATTTCCATAATTGAGTTTACCTATCCATGAAGACATCTCTTCACACCCAAGATCACTTGTGATCTTTTGATACACCCAAAGGGTAGATTGTTTAAAAGCCGATTCAAGAGTATGGTCTTTGTTCCATACGTCTAAAAACCTCTTCTGTCCGTCCCACTTAAACACTTTGTGTGGGTCTTTTGCATAACCAACTTCTAAAGCTATGAGCGTATGAGGTATTTTAGCAGTCGAACAGGGTTGATGTGGAACAGATATTAGATCTTCCCCACTCACCCAACAACGCTTATCTTCAAGGCACCTTATGAGTAGGGCTGAGTTATCAACCGATACACCAACAGAACTTACGAGTTGTGAAATTTCAACCTTCTCAAATCCTCGAAGATGAGTACTAAAGATCAATAAAAAACCTGTAATAAGAAAAAGACAATTTTTATTCATTTTCGGCCTCCGATTAACATAATGATCGGTGAAAGTAACAGACATTTGTGATAGAAATCAATACCAGTTTTGGAATTCTCTTCATTAGACATATACTGAATAAAATCGCGCTTCCTTAATCAAGGAGGCGCGATTACATTATTTCTATTATAAGGTCAAAAATGACTTGAAGATTACTATGTCTTCGTATATAATGGTAATTTAATCATTCAATATGATCAAACATCTATATTCAGTCTAAATCTATACCGAAAGTTATTCAAATTTTTGGCTTTGAAAAAGCCTCGTACCTGCTATCTACCGAATTTTGAAACTCGATCGGTATAAAAACACTCAAACTTATTAAATTAAAAATTTTACAAATAATCGTTTGTAAATAATCATGGGGACACTCTAGTGACTAGAAAAGAAATTAAGTACTTACTCCTGATCATCACGATCTTTGTGGGCGCCTGTATAGAAACGGATATTTTTTTACCGGCATTTCCGGATATGATCAGCTATTTTTCGACCACCGAAGAAGCCATACAAAGCCTGTTGACCTGGAACTTTATCGGTATCTGTTTATCAGGACCATTCTACGGTCCAATATCAGATTCCTACGGGCGTAAAAAACCGTTAATGACCGCTTTAAGCCTTTTTCTTTTGGGAAGCCTCTTTACGCTTTGCTCCCAAACACTAGAAATGATGCTATTTGGCCGACTCCTTCAGGGATTAGGTTGTGGTGGATGTTTTACTCTAGGAACAACAGTCATGTTTGACACCTTTCAATCGGAAAAAGCTATTCGTGCTCTCAACCTTATTAACTCTATTGTTCCATTTATGATGGCTTCTGCTCCACTTCTGGGAGGATATTTGAACTATACTTTTGGTTTTCGCTCAAACTTTTTAACGATCAGCCTATTTGCTGTATTAAGCTTTTTGATCACTCTATTTTTCCTACCTGAAACTCATCCCTTAGAGAAGAGAAAACCTATGAGCTTCGGAAAAATCACTAAAGACTATAAAGTTGCTTTCTCGACTCTTCCATTCTGGCAACTCACATTTGTCGTTAGTTTAGCATTTGCAGGATATATGGCTTTCTTATCTACTACAGCGGTATTATTTGTTATGGAGTTTGGAGTCAGTAAAGCTGTATTCCCCTTATTTCAAGCGACTGTAATTGGCGCGTGGCTCGCTGGGAGTTTGACATGTAGCCGTGCAATAAAAAAATGGGGGATCGACAAAGTCAAACGTATCGGGACAACAAACATCGCCATAGGAGGTATTTGGATTGTTTGTAGTGCTATCATGTCTCCGGAAAATCCTTACTCACTTACCAGCGGAATATTAATTTATACGTTTGGAATAAACTGGACACAAGGTCTCTACTTTCCTGAATGCATGGAATTATTGCCAGAGATCAAAGGAGTTACGGCAAGTCTATTGACTAGTACTCGGCTGCTCGTTACCGCAGGGATTATTGCTCTATGCAGTCACCTTTACGATATGACAGTTTATCCCCTTGTGATAATACTTTCAGGAATCGTGATGACATCTTTGGCAACTATGTTCCTTTACGAACGTTCTAAAAAGTTGAAAAATCAACAAGCAAATTTCGGTACATAGATGTGAATAATTATCAGGTATGATAAAAAATGAATTTTGAAACGAAAAGAGTATATACTGAATGAAATTGGAAATTACGCTTGATAGTCATTCTTTTTGCCTCTGACTTTGTGTTCGATCTTGGTAACCTGTCTAAGTTTCCTGCGATCTCCACACTTCGTCAGAAGTAAAAATCTCTGACTATCAAGTATAATTTCCAATTTCATTCAGTATAGACAGGAAGTATTCAATGAAACAAAAGTTTGATTTTCTAAAAACTACCTTACTTGGTGGGATTGTCTTTTTATTGCCACTTGCTTTGCTGGGAATGGTTATTGGCAAAGTGATCGAAGTGATGAATTTGTTCGCTAACGTGGTCGAGCAATGGATTCCCATCGACTCATTTCTTCACATCGTTATCATAAATTTAGCAGCTTTGCTTATCGTCATCATCCTATTCTTTTTTGCTGGCCTTGCTACAAAAAGTCTTCTTGGAAAACGATTACTTAGGTTTATAGAGACCAAGCTTTCCATTTTACCAGGCTATGCAATATTCAAAGCCCGACTTACGGGCAACCTTGGAAGTGAGGTGGAAAAACAATCCCTAAAACCAGTAATTATAAATCTTAAAGACCATTCCATCATTGGGTTCCAGGTAGAACAAGTTGATGCTGATCGTGTCATGGCATTCGTTCCAGCAGCTCCGGACCCTTGGACAGGAACCATGATAGTAATTGAAAAAAAACAACTTACGGATATTGATTTAGAACCTCTAGAAGTTATGAATGTTTTCGAAAACTTAGGAAAAGGAGCAAAAAGATGCTTTTTGGCTTAGTATACCGATCATGTTTCAAATTTTTTTAAGAAAAAGAAAGCTGTTGTAGCTGAAATATCGTTAGTCGATGAATACTAGTCAATATTGGTCGACTTACGATATCCCAGATACAGGGCTTTCTCAAAGCCAAAATTCCGATTCTTGAAGTTAATTCGGTATAACACCCTCATAAGGTAGTATTAGTATGACAGTGCTTATTATTTCTGGATTGATTGTTGGACTATCCTTAGGTCTAAGTGGCGGTGGTGGGTCGATATTCGCTCTCCCGCTACTCGTATATGGTGCTGGTGTTCCTGTTCACCAGGCCATCGTTATTTCTTTAATCGTAGTGGGCACAACCGCGTTTGTTGGTGCGCTTCAAAGAATTCGAAGCTTCGAAATCGACTTCAAAGCTGCTTTAGTAATGATCCTTATGAGTGTTATATTTGCACCATGTGGTGCAATCATCAGCCTCAAAATCCCCGGAAGTTGGCTCATGATAGGATTTGCAACCTTGATGTTTATTGTTGGAACATCTTTATGGATTAAAACTTCGAGAGATAAAAATCAATTCCCACACCATCCTCATGGAAAACACCTCTTTAGCTTAATCTTAGGAGCGGCTTTGACCAGTTTTTTAAATGGGTTATTTGGTGTTGGAGGAGGTTTTTTGATTGTTCCAACACTCGTTTTTGCAGCTTCACTAAACATCAAAAGAGCAATGGCAACTTCGTTATTAGTAATTGGTTGTGTCAGCTTCATCTCGACCATCACCCACCTAATGGAAGAGCAAAGTTTACAAGTCTACACAACAGAAGTATTTCTGGCAGGTGGTATCGTTGGTGTAACATTTGGGATAAATTTAGCCAAGAACATCAAAGAAGATACTCTTCAAAAAGGCTTTTCTTTGATGATCATCTGTGTTGGGGCATTCATCCTACTTAGGGAGCTATTCGGTATATCTTGAGAAAATTGAGAGCCTTTGGCAATATGTTCAATACAAATCCCTAAGGAAGAGTGGCAGAGTGGCCGATTGCGTCTGTCTCGAAAACAGAATCACCGCAAGGTGACGGGGGTTCAAATCCCTCCTCTTCCGTACTTCTGTTTTAAAAATCCGTGCAAATTATTCTTTTTTGGATTATCAAGGTAATTTGAAATTGAAATTAAAGGAATTAACATGTGTTTTTCTGCCCAAGCAAGCTTTACAGCATCCGCGGTCATCGGAGCAGTAGGTCTCCTTAGCTGCAACGAAGCCAGAAAGACACGGTTTATGTTCCTAGCACTCATCCCATTAATGTTTGCTATCCAACAGTTCGCTGAAGGTGTGGTTTGGCTGGAACTAGGCGGCAGAGAGGTTCCTGATATTCTTTTTCAAGCCAGCAAATACATCTACCTATCTTTTGCCTTTATCATCTGGCCACTATGGCTTCCTTTTTCTCTTTTTATTACCGAAAAAATATCGTCGAGAAAATGGTTAATCGCCCCATTCATGATCCTTGGAATATTTCTGGTTGCCTACTTTATCTCTTACCTACCCAACAACACAATAACTGCAGAGGTAACTCATCAAAGCATCCACTATTCACTAGAACACCCTTTTACTACCAACGAGTGGTTTCTGATTGGAATCTACACAGTCGCAACTATCCCCCCTTGTTTTATTTCTAGTACCAAATATGTGATGCTATTCGGTATTCTCAGTTCAATCGCATGGATTGCTTCTGAATTTTATTATCATGCAAATTTCACATCGGTCTGGTGTTTTTTCTGTGCAATAGTCAGCTTATTCATATACCTTATTATTAAGGCTAATGTATACCGAAATCATTAAAAATTAGTCTCTAGAACTACTGCTGTTGTCCTGTTCAATGCGAGGATCAAGATCATAAACTATAGGTGATGAACGAGGTAGTGGAACAAATTCATTCTGCTGACTCACAGGAACTCTAGGAATAAGGTAAGATGATGCAAATCCAACGACCACTAACAACCCTGACATCAAGGCAACATAATAAAACAACCCTCCGCTTCCATAAAAACTCATAAAGTAGGGGGTGATTAGTGGCCCAAGAACAGAACCAACCCCAAACGCCATCAATAAAGTAGCAGTAACAGAAGTCAATTCCTTTGAGTGGATACGATCACAAGCCTGAGTCACACTCAGGGGATAAAGGGTGAAGGATAAACCTCCTAATATGAAAGCAGTGAGCAAAAGAAGGGGTTCATTATCTAGAACATACGGAATCATCAAACTAGGAGGGATCGTCAAGACTGCTAAAACTACCAACACACTTCGCCGGTCAAAGACATCAGACAACCGCCCCATTGGAATCTGTAAAAGAACTCCCCCCATAATGATCACACTCATCAATACCGAAGGAGAGATCTCATGTAGCTGAGCAAAATTTGGACCAAAGCTATAGATAGAACTTAGAATAAGCCCAGAAATAATGCACCCAATAAATCCGAAAGGAGATTCAACCATCACTTCTCCAACTCTCTTAACTTCAGGTTCATGGATTTCAGGCGACTTACTTTTAGTCATTGCAACAGGAATGACACCGCTGCAACATAATAGGCTTGCAATAATGAAAGGTTGTAGAGAATTTACAGGGTAGAGGTCTAAGAAATATTGTCCAAATGCTTGAGCTGAATAAAAAGCCACCATATACAGAGACAACAGTTGCCCCCTAGTCGTCTCGGTTCCCTTATCCAAAAACCAACTTTCTATTACTACAAAGATTCCCGCAAGGCTGTATCCAACAACAAAACGTAAAAGCACCCATATGAAAGGGTCATGGTTAAGTGCCTGAAGAAGAATCATGATTGCGCACATGCTAGCAAATGTCGACATTGCCCTGATGTGCCCTACTCGCTGGATAAAATGCTCGACCTTGAATGTCCCAAATAGAAGCCCGGCATAATAAGCTGAGTGTACGAGGCCAATAATGTTGTTTGAATAGCCCAGAGTTTGTAGGTACAAACTTTGAAAGCTCACAAAAAAACCTGACCCAAGTGTCAGTAATGCAATACTCAATAATGGAGCTGTTACACTTCTAAAAACCTGCAACATAATCCCTCTCCACTTAAATAGCCCTCCATTGCTATAATTGCAGCATGCAACCTTAGGGAATTAATCTGCCAATTTTATTTTACAAGGAATGGTTTTATGATGAAAAAATTTCAAACACTCTGTTTTTTAACAACTTTAGTATACCTCACTCAAACAGCTCATGCAGAAGATCAAAAAGAACCCCAAATACAAGTTACTGGTGAAGCGATTCTTATGAAGCCTGCCGATCAGTTAAGTCTTGTTGTGAGTGTCATCACACAAGGGAAAGATGCACAAGAAGCTATCAGTGGTAATGCAGACAAAATGAGTGAAGTGATAGATCGGTTAGGTACCCTAAACTTAACAAATGACAACTACAAGACGGGTCACTACTCCATCACTCCTATCTACGCCACTCCACCAAAAAATATGCCAAACTCATGGAATCCAGAAATATTAGGCTATAAAGTGAGTAATTCTTTAAATATTCACACCGACAAAATTGATCTAGCAGGTTCGATTATTGACCAAGTCACTCAAGCGGGTGCCAATAATATTGAGCAGCTGAGATTTGAGTTGAAAAACCCAAGTTTGTATCGCTCGGAAGCGATTACAGAAGCAACAAAAAGTGCAATGCAGGATGCTAAAACTCTGGCGAATGCCGCAGGGGTCAAATTAGACAAAATCGTATCTTTAAGCATCGTCGGTACACCTCAATATCCTGTGTACAAGAATGCTCTAATGATGTCTACGCGAGGATATAAACAAACACCCATAGAGTCCGGTGATGTAGAAGTAAGGGCATCGGTAAATATTGGTTATTCCATTGATTATTGAGGAAAGGGTTCCCAAAAGAACCCTATCTTGTGATTGTAAAACTCGTAGGATTGCTCCATTCTATGCTAAACCGATCTCTTTACAATTGTATACACTTTGAATCGCTTCGAACATTTTGAGTCCCTCAGCCATTGGCTTTTGGAACGTTTTACGACCACTGATCAAACCAATCCCTCCGGCCCGCTTGTTGACGACTGCAGTCATCACAGCTTGATTGAGGTCGTTACTTCCAGAAGCACCACCTGAATTAATCAAACCGACACGTGGGCTATTCAGAACCTGATATCGACAGTAGTCTATAGGATGATCTTCACAAAGGTCTGTGTACATTTTTTCAGACCACTTTCCATATCCTTTTGTGACAGAATTCATCGCCTTGTAACCACCGTTTAAGGTCGGTAACTTTTGTTTTACAATATCAGCACCAAGCGTCATTCCCAAATAATTTGCCTGACCTGTAAGATCAGCACTGCTATGGTAATCCTTTCCATCAACTTTAAACGCTGGATTTCTTAGATAACACCATAAGATGCAAACCATCCCCAATTCATGTGCAAGCTCAAATGCTTCACTCACCTCTTGAATTTGTCGGCTACTTTCTTCCGAACCGAAATAAATCGTGGCACCAACACCCACAGCCCCCATATCGTATGCTTGCCTTACGCTGGAAAAAGAGATTTGATCAAACTTATTAGGATAAGTGAGAAGTTCATTGTGATTAAACTTAAGAATAAACGGTATTTTATGCGCATATTTTCTAGCCATAAGACTCAAAACACCGTAAGTAGAAGCCACTCCATTACATCCTGCTTCAATCGCCAACTTGATGATATTTTCCGGATCAAAGTAAATGGGGTTCGGAGAAAAGGACGCTCCAGCCGAATGCTCTACTCCTTGGTCGACAGGAAGTATGGATAAGTAACCACTTCCTCCCAAGTTCCCGTGGTTAAACAAGGCACTCAAGTTACCCATTACACGATTGTTTCTATCAGACTCTTTAAATATCCGATCTACCCAATCGCCTCCTGGATGTAAAATTTGATCTTTCGTCACTTTTGTACAGGAGTGACCTAGCAAATTATCCGCATCGTCACCTAGTATTTCTTGGATTTCATTGTATGTTAACATGACCTTCTCTCCCGTGTTCTATACCGAAGGTTCTTCAAAATTACAGCTTTTGAAACACAATCGATATCATGGATTTAAAAAACACATTTTTGTGGATTTCACAAAAAATTTCTATAAGTATTTTTGGATTATTACCAGTAATAAATGTATACTGAATGAAATTGGAAATTACGCTTGATAGTCAT
>JBCDHL010000056.1:0-8127 GCA_038750095.1 Chlamydiota bacterium | reverse complement strand
TTTTTGTCACGAATCACCTAAATTCGATTGATCACCTTAACTTCGGCCCTGTTGAAAATGTAGCCAAAGTTAAGAGCATCCTGAAGGAGTATGAAAGAAAACTTGAGGAAAACCCTCAAAGTGCTCGGTTTGCATATTCTTTAGCAAGTGCATACTATACGATTCAAGATTATGACAGAGCTCAGGAACTTTTTCAAAGAGCTGTTGAGCTTGACCCAGAAAACTTGGATTATCAATTGTCGCTGGGTTTAACTCTATTGAATTTAAAAAGGTATGACGAAGCCTCCCAAGTTTTTCAAAAGCTAGTCAATGAAATCCCTGAGAATACAGATGTTCTAACTTCCCTCGGTCGTATCGCACAACTTAACAACAATTTGAATGTCGCCGAAGAATATTATATCGAGTCACTTAAGATTGATCCTGATAAAATTTCAACGCTCGCATTTTTAGGCTCTTTAAGAATGGATCAACGTCGATATGCAGATGCTATTGAAGTATTTGAAAAAATTTCAAGAGATGAAGGTCAGTATAAGTGGGCAGAAAGAGAGATTGAAAGAGCAAAACTAGCTCCAGAGCTTGCTAAGATACAACTGCTTGTAGACCAAGGAGAAGTAAAGGAGGCTAGTAAAAGGTATCAAGAGTTACTCTTTTCACACCCAAGAATTGTCGAAATTTATTTTTTGTTAGGTAAGCTCTATATTGCTCAGGGAAAATATCAAGATGCAATCGATTTGTATCAAAAAGGATTTCAGATTAATTCTGATGCTCCTTCCCTAGAAACAGCTTCGGGTCTTACTTACATTGAGAAAGGGGACCTTAATGAGGCTGAAAGAGTTTTACAAAGTGTTATTTCCGATTATCCCAAAGAGGCTGATGCTTATGCAGGGTTGGGGCGTTTAGCTTTTTTAAACAATCAATATGATGAAGCAGAAAAACTTTTCAAAGAGGCTTTATACTTTGACCCCTTCAGCACCCCAGCGATTACATGGTATGCAGAGTTACTGCTAAAAGAAAAACGTTATTCTGAGGCTGAGGCTTTATACAAAAAATTGTTTGTTAAGGAGGGACAGCTTTCTTGGATACAACAAAGAGTCTATGAATCTAAATTTGGCAAAATAAATGAACAAATCAACCATCTGATAGATCAGCGTAAATATCAGGAGGTTGAGGCAATTTATAGGTTGCTTCTGGAAGAATATCCAGATCAAGAAGAGTTTTATCTCTATTTTGCCCAATTTTATATGAAGAGAAAACTCTACGCAAAAGCTGTTGAAATCTACGAAAAGGGTATCAATAGACACCCTGAATATAACTCTTTCTATAGTGGATTAGCTTATGCTTACTTAGAAGCTGGTGAACTGAATAAAAGTTACAAAACATTTCAGCAAGTGATTGAAGAGAACCCCGACAGTGTTGAAGCTTTAATTGGATTAGGCCGCATCCAACAGCTACAAGGTAGCATCGCTGATGCTGAAAAATTATATAAACAAGCCTTAGAAATCGATTGGGATAACATAACGGCACTCTCTTATTATGGGGAACTTAAGCTTAAACAAAAAAAGTATAGCGAAGCTGAGAAGATATTTTCCAGAATCATTGAAATTGATCCCAATGCAGATTGGGCGAAAATTGAGCTTGAAAATGCTCTTTATGCTAATATCCTGGAAAAAATTGAAAAAAGTTTAGATGAAGGGAAACTTGACGTTGCCGAAGCCCTTTACTTACAATTGATTGCAAAATCTCCCCAAAACTTTTTCTACTATTTAGCTTTGGGAAGACTTTACGAGGAGCAAAATAAGGATCAGAATGCCTATGAAGTTTATCTGAAAGGATTAGAACAACTTCCAAATTCTTTAGAGCTCAATACAGCGCTAGCATTTAGCCTCATTCGTCTTGGAAAGCTTGATGAAGCAGTAGAACGGGTAGATACAATTCTTGAGGAACACCCCAGAAGTAGCGATGCTATAGCTGCATATGGGTATATCAAGGAGAAGCAGGGGAACATCAATGAGGCAAAACAGCTCTATCTTGATGCACTGGCACTAGACAACACGAATACCACTACTCTGTTTCTAATTGGAGATTTATACTTAGAGGAAAAAAATTACAAAAAGGCAGAAGAAGTCTATAAGAAATTGCTCATTTTACTTCCTGAGTCCGATTGGGTGAAAGCTGTTTTACAAGATATCCAATACTCCCCAATCCTTGATGAAATAGAGGCGCTCCAAAATACTCCAGATCTGGCTTCCTCTGAAAATTCTGAAGTGCAAAATAAAATAGAAAAGCTTTTAAGAAAACTTATCCGTCAGGTTCCTAATAACTCTTTGTATTTTCATCGTCAAGGTTTATATTATGCTGAAATTAAGGAGTTTCCCAAAGCGATTAAGGCTTATGAAAAGGGATTAAAAATATCCCCAAATGATTTAGCAATAAAAAATTCTCTTGGTTTTGCTTATATTTACCTAAACGATTATGAAAAAGCGGAGGATATTTTTGAAGAAGTTATCTTCGATAATCCCAGTAACGCAGATGCCTGGGCTGGTTTGGGTCGTGTTGCTGAATTAACAGGGGAAACTAAAGAGGCAGAAGAAAATTATGAAAACTCTCTTGAGATTAACCCGAATAATATCACTACACTGAATTTTCTTGCTGAGTTTCAAATATCGGAAGGTAAATATGAAGAGGCTCGAGAAATCTATAAAAAGCTTTACCAGTTGAGACCTGATGAAGAATGGATAGAAAAAGCAGTCAGTAGAATCAACATAGCCCCTCTTCTTTCTGAAATCAATGAACTAGATAAACATGGGCAGATAAACCAAGCTGCGGGTATTTATGAAGAGATTCTAAGTCAAGTTTCTGATACTACTGATATCTATTTAGCTTATGGGAATCTCTTTATAAGACACCAACGTTATCCTGACGCTATTAAGGTTTTTAGGAGAGGACTTCAAGCAAACCCAGATTTTAATCCCTTAAGGGTTGCTCTTGGGATTGCATATACTCATAACGATGAGACTCAAATTGCGAAATGTATTTTAGAAAAAGCTTATCAGATAAACACCGATAATACTGATGCTATTGCTGGCCTCGGTCGAGTCGCTGCGCTCGATCGTAACTTCCAAGAAGCTGAAGACTACTATAAAGAGGCAATTCAGCTTAGTCCTGATAATGTCGTCACTTTGTCTTTTTACGCCGATATGATGATGGAGCAAAGGCGTTATGATGAAGCTTATGAAATTTACAAAAGACTACAAGAACTTGATCCGGAAGCTTTGTGGATCAAGACAGGACTCAAAAATGCTAAGTATGGCTCCTACGCTGATAGTGCTCTACTACTTCAAGACCTTGGTGAGTATGGTGCTGCAGAGAATAGATTTATAAACTTAATTGGTTGCTCGTCCGATAACCCTGATTACTACCTTTATTTATCAGACCTCTACATACAGGAAGAAAACTATGCCGATGCTGAAGAGGTGTTGAAGAAAGGGTTATTTGTAGATCCTGACGCTATCTATTTATGGAGAGCCCTTGGTTATTTATATCTTACTAGGGAAAACTTACGCTGTGCCACGAAGGTCTTTTTATTTTTACTAAGTAGAGACCCTTATGATGCTCATGCATGGGCAGGCTTGGGGAGAGTACATGCTATAAAAGGGCGATATTGCCTGTCCGAATCTTTTTATGCTCAGTCACTTAGAATAACTCCTGAAAATGAAACGGCGATCAATTATTTCGCTCTAGGAAGAGCCGAGCAAGAGAGATATTTTGATGCTAAAAGTATTTATCGAAGATTACAAAAAATGTTGCCTGAGCAGAAGTGGGTAGATGAAGCCTATACCTTTTCTTGTCGACAAACTCGTCCTCGTTTTAACCTTCAGGGTTGGTATCACGATGAGGAGGAGTGGGATAGAAATCTTGAAGAGTGGGTGGCCCGCTATCAGGTGTATGGTGGTAATACATGGGTTACCTATCCAATAAACAATCGCCTCTGGCTAACTGGCTTTGCAGGAGTCGATTACTATAGGCTGACAAATAGGTTAGATGATTTTACAATTTATTTTTTCGAAGTCCTTCGATCCAGATTTGATTCAAAGTGGAATTATGATACTTGTCATTCTATTGAAGCCAGCTTAGGCCTCTCCGCTTATGATTGTTATCGAAGTGGATCTTTCAGACAAGGGCATGATGTTAATCCAGAACCAACCCTTTTATGGGTCTACCGCAAACCTAGAACGAAAGCAGTGTTTGGTGTTTCGAGTGAAACTGATCTAGTTGGAAGGGATTTCGAAAGCAATCGAGCTAAAATGATTGCAAGGTATTATGTATATGGAAGTTATGAAAAAGAAGTGATGAAAAATTTTATTACTGGTTTAGAAGGAGATTATTCACTATATAATGATTATGTCCACAACAAGTCTCAGTTTGCTAGAGCATATGCACAGTGGAGACCAGAAAAACTTTTAGAGTTGTTAATGGTACGTTACTACTTCCAATACAGAAGTTTCGATAAGGTCATTCCTGATTACTATACCTATGCACCCCAGCTCACCCATCATTTACAGTTCGAGTTGTCTAAAAATTGGGAAGATTTTGGTTACTTTGCACTGGGTTATGCGCATGGGTATATTGACGCTAGAACAAGGTTTAATCAAATTGTGGTTGGTGTTCCTATTCCACAACCTTTCTTTAATGATCGTAGAAGCTATAATGACTATTATGCAAATATTCGATTTAGTCAGGGGTGTTTTTCTGTAGATCTTAAAGGGGATTACCACAGAGAATCCAACCGATACTCAATCTTCAATGTTTTCCTTACTCTTCAATGGAGATTTTAAATATGGAATATTTTTCCCTATTTTTACAGTTAGTAGAAGTCACCGAGTTATCGTGGGGATGGGTAGCACTATTTTTTTTCGCATTTATTTTTGTATTTTTCGCCCTCATAACAACTTTTCAGATGGTTTTTGGAACCTTTGCGGCACTATCGAAATTTCGAAAAGTTGAAGTTGAAGATGTCTTTTCAGTTATCCAATCCAATTCCGTACCACCGATAACATTTATTATACCGGCTTATAACGAAAGCAAGGTTATTGTACACACAGTAAAGAACTTCTTAAGTCTTTCTTATAGATATAAAAAAATTATTATAGTTAATGATGGATCAAGTGACGATACGCTCGAATTATTGAAGTCTCAGTTTTCGCTTTATCCCGTACCTCCATCATACCCAGGTGTACTACCAACTAATACAGTCAGAAATTACTACTCGTGTACAGAGTACCCTAATTTAATGGTAATTGATAAGGAAAATGGGGGGAAAGCTGACGCATTAAATACGGCGCTTAACTCATGCGAAACAGAAGTTTTTGTTGCTGCCGATGCCGATACCCTAGTTGACGACGCTCAGTTAAATCGATTGATTCGCCCTTTTTTCATGAATCCAAACACTCTCGTAGCTCATGCATCTATTGGGCTGTTAAATGGCTGTAAAATTGGAGTCAATCGTATACTGGAGTATATTTTTCCTAAACAACTGATTTCTGGTTTTCAAGCTGTAGATTATATGAAAAGCTTTTTAATCGAACGTATGGGGTTAAGTTGGACGAAAGGAGCTCTTGTTGTACCTGGAAACTTTGGTCTCTTTAAGCGTGATGCCATTATTGAGTTAGGTGGTTATGATACGACCTCTCTTGTCGAAGATACTGAAATCATCACACATCTACATGAACTGATGCTTGATAAAAATGTAGATTATGAAATCACATATGTGCCCGATATCGTCGCATGGACTGCTGGACCAGAGAATGTTAGTGGACTAGTAGAGCAAAGGCTACGTTGGTATAGAGGGACAACAGAAAATATTTGGCGTTACAGACATATGTGGTTCAACCCAAAGTACCGCTCTATTGGGCTTTTTGTTTGTCCTATGACTGTTTTTGAAAAGGTTGCTCCGCTAATAGAGATTTCTGGTTTTGTAATCTTATTTTTAGCCGCTTGGCTTACGAAGGTTAACTTTTCAATTGTTATTTTGATATCGCTAGCCTGTTGGATTTATGTATCACTTTTGATGGCCTATACAGTTTTAATTGATGTTATTTTAAATCAGACTTATAAAGCGTGGTCAGATTACAGACGTATTGCAAAAGTTACACTATTATATATGGGATATCACTACATTCTTTTATATTGTCGTCTTCGCGGACTCTATGTTCCTAAAAGAAAAAAAACACACTGGGTACCGTACCGTATGGAATACGGAAAAATCGAAAAAACTTAGGTTCAACGCACAAACGTGTTAGCTTGGTTTGAACCATTCCCAATTTTGTCATTTTTGAAAAAATCTCAAAGCTGATATGAGTAAGCTGTAGCTTTGCATGGGGTGGTATGGAAGAAACATATCAACATCTTCACAGTCAACGATTTATTGTAGTTTCAAACCGACTCCCAGTCGTTGTTAAATTGATTGAGGGTAGACCGACAATTTCGCCAGCTTCAGGTGGCTTAATTACAGCACTAGAACCTTTGCTAAAACGTAATCATGGAGTATGGGTTGGCTGGCCAGGAAATGTTGATTTATCTGAAGAGGAGGCCCTTAATCTCACTAAGGAATATCGAAGTGTGACTGGTTACCAACTTCATCCTGTCATACTTACAAAAGAAGAGGTGGGTTATTTCTATGCAGGCTTCTCAAATGAAGTCATTTGGCCACTTTTTCATGATTTACAGACAGAATGTCACTTTGATCCCAAATTTTGGGATTCTTACCAAGCAGTCAATCAGAAGTTCGCTCGTAAGCTTCTTCCACTTAATGAAATCGATGATTTTATTTGGATTCATGATTACCACTTGATGTTAATGGGACAGTACCTCCGCAGAGAGGGATTTTCACCAAAAATGTCCTTTTTCCTGCATATTCCTTTTGCTCCCTTAGATATTTTTCTGAAAATTCCCTGGAGGTTTGAGATTCTCAGGGGACTGTTGCAATATGACTTTATCGGATTTCAAACGAAACGTGATAAACGAAACTTCATTCACTGTATCAAAACGCTTTTAAAAGACATCACGATTTGCAAATATGAGAACCATGAGATTTGTGTGATTGATGGACGAGAAGTCTACATAGGAACGTTTCCTATTAGCATTGACTTTGAAGAATTTTCTAGCCTCGCTAAAAAAGAGGAAGTTCGTCTGGAAGTGGAGCTCCTGAAAGGGACATTGAACCACATTCGAACCGTTTTAAGCGTAGATAGACTAGATTACACCAAAGGAATTCCTTATCGACTAGATGGTATCAGGAGGTTTTTGGAAAAATATCCTGAAATGCATGGGGAAGTAATTTTTTTGCAGATTATAGTTCCAAGTCGTACAGATATTTCTAAATACAAAGATCTTAAGATTTTAATAGACCAAATGGTCAGCGAGATAAATAGTCGTTTTACTAAGCCTGGATGGGTACCTATTCAGTATATGTTTCATCCTGTTCCGCGGGAAAACCTGGTTGCGTACTATCGCGCCGCAGATGCGATCTTGGTTACACCTATCAAAGATGGGATGAATCTAGTTGTTAAAGAATACGTAGCAGCGAATGTTGATGAAATGGGAGTTGTGATATTAAGCGAATTTGCTGGTGCTGCCGCACAGATGAAAGAGCATGCTCTCCTTGTAAATCCCTACGATATTGAGGGGCTAGCAGACTCTATACATCTAGCCTTAAACCTTCCAACATCGGATCGAAAGAGGATGATGCAAGGGTTAAGGCGTCTGATCAAAAACGAGGATATTTATCACTGGATCTCCTCCATCCATCAAGCAACTCAATCGAGTAACCAAAGGGATATTCCCGTTATAGAAGAATATGTGCCGACGGAGAAATATACCGAACGTGATTCAAAATAACAAAGAGAAAGCCACTGCTATTACGCCTATCCAAAGTCAAAATCCGTTATTTTGAATCACAATAGGTACGGGTCTGTATTGACAGATAAATATCTAACAGGTACAAAGCCTCTCCTATGAAACTAAAAGTCCAAAGAAAAAGGGTTAAAAATGTCTGCGGGAATGAGTATTAATGATTTTAATCAATTTCACCATCAAATGAAGGGAGTAGCTGATAACTATGTGCCTACA
>JBCDHL010000055.1:0-8149 GCA_038750095.1 Chlamydiota bacterium | reverse complement strand
TCAAAACAGGAGTATTCCACAGAAACACAGTTTTCTTTATAACGAATGTGTAACTAAAGGTGAATAATGAAAGATATTACACGAAACTATTTCCTCATTTTCACATTTGTGCCACCAATCTTCAGTAGATCTTCAGCACTCAATGGCTGTCATGACTTCGCCATTGGTTTTAAAAACAACCTACGTATTGCCAAATAAGTATAATAACCCCATAATCTTAGGACTAACCAGAAAAGAAGATCGTTATGGTAGCATCATCGCCTAGTGAACAGTATCTACATTACGAATCGAGTTTCATCACACTCTATGGCCAAGAGGAAACTATTTCTGTCGAGGGGATCCTCAAAGAGGGAAATCAATATGTAGAGCAGATTGCAGAATCGGCGGAACTAACCTCTCGACAAAAAGAACAACTCAAACATATCATGAGAGATGTTATTAAGAATTCGCTCAATAGTGAGTTTCAAGCGAATGTTAGGCTTGGATCTTCTCCCCGAACAAGAACTTTTCTCACCTTAAGAAGCAAGGAACAAAATGTAGTTGACCTCGCCGGAAAAGATGTTTCAGCTGTCTCTCCAGAAATTTTTGAAAGGGATTTTAAGGAATACTCTAATGAAGAAGAGAGGGCTGAATGGCTTCCTCGAATACAGCTAATCGAACGCTCTCTTGATATTTCACAGCTTTATTCTCTCTCTATTGTACCAAACGACCCCAGTCAAAAACAGAACTGGTACTGCAAAAAAGTTAAATATCAAAAAGAACACAAAAATGAATTTGACCCAGATTTTTGGGGGTTCGATAAATCCTCAAAAAGCAAAGAGGAATCACCAGAAGAGCAAGCAGAAAATCTTTTCGATGCGAAACCCAAAGATGATGAGTTAGTGATGGTTAGTGAAACCATGCTTTCCGAAGAGGAAAAGGCCCAACTCAAACAGTTCTTCGACAGTTTCTCTTCACCAAGCGATACTCATAAAGAGTGGGTGCGTCAGAATGACATAAGTTACTCGAAAAAACCAGAGACTCCGGATTCGCCTGCCCAACAATTCGCAGGTTTTTTTGCCCCCTTCGATCAGTTTTCCTCCGATCTTGCTCGCCCACAATACCGTCCGGGTGATCTCCCTTATGGATTTAAAGCTACTAATGTCTACTCTAGCGAAAAATTCGATGAGGTGATTGGTACCCTAGATAATCCTACGACACAAGAGAAGGTGCGCTTAGTTATCGAGGCTTTTCGCGAAGATGCTCACAGCTCTGGATTGAGTATGGTTCTCATCCAACCTTCCAAGGCCGGGGCAAAAAAACTCTACTTTACAAAGGAAAATGATCAATAGGAGCTTATTGATCAATCTATTTTATTGGTTTCTTCTGTCTCTTCAAGTAGTTTTTTTTGTCTGTCTAGCTTTGCTTCTGTATTGAGGTGGTTGAGCGCGAGTTCAGCTCCAAACTTAGCCGTGTATATATTCGTAACACTCATAACGAGGTAAGTGATTACTGTGACATGAATATACCAAGTAAGAATAACAAGTCCAATACCTGCTGACCCAAGAGTCCCTAGCTTTTGCTCAAAACTCAAATCACGCCAAACACCTTGAGTGGCCTTGTTGATTTTATCGCAAACCTGAATTGTTATTTCTTTATCTAAAACACCAAATATATCTCCACCAATACATATGATCCCACCAATAGCACAGCCCCCAGGGGCTGAAGCGAGTGCAGTCGCATCAAATACAACTCGACAAGCACTAATCACCCTTTGCTGTGTTTGATCACACTCCTTGGCTCTGTCTATTAACTGGCTTCCTGTTTCTTTGAATTGACCTAAACCTTGAGAGGCCAACTGCATGAAGTCTTCATATTTTAAGGTTTTGATATCAAGCTCGGATTTTGGTTGAATTTTCGGAGGAGGCTCTTCTTGCTTTTCCCACCGAACTAGATCTTTTATATAGTTGGTTGTACCGTCGAACATTGTTGTCCTCCTAAGATTTATTTGCTTGTTCTACAACATTTACAATATTGAACTGTTATGGTCACCTACTTTTTACTTGCTCCCTAGGGCATTACCTGGTAAAAATGATGTTCATAGAATTAGATTAATTAGGAAGAAAACACAATGACGATGACGGAAGAATCCCCGAAAAAAGTATCACCCATGATGGCTCAGTGGCGTGCATGCAAAAAAGTAGCAGAGAGCGCCATATTACTTTTTAGAATGGGTGATTTTTACGAAGCGTTTTACGATGACGCTGTGTTTTTATCAAAAGAACTTGATTTAACGCTAACAAAACGCCAGGGTATTCCGATGGCTGGTGTGCCTTGCCATACATGTGAGGGCTACATCGACAAATTAGTCAGCAAAGGACATCGCGTCGCCGTTGCCGAACAAACTGAAGACCCTAAAAAAGCTAAGGGTCTTGTAAAGCGCGAAGTTGTTCGTGTTGTCACTCCAGGTACAGTCATAAACTCCTCGCTACTCAATGACAAATCTAACAATTTTTTTATTTCGATATGCCAAGCAGGAAAAATCTATGGGATGTCTCTTCTCGACCTCTCAACAGGTGAGTTTTGTGTTATTGAATTTGATAACATTCATGACATTAAATCGGAAATCTATCGTCTACGCCCCTCTGAAGTTCTAGCCAGCTCCAAATTTTGTGATAGTAATCGTCACTTGCTTGAAGATCTAAAGCAAAGTTTCACATTTTTACTTAACGACCATGATGACTGGCACTTCGATTCACAGATTACTCATGATTTCCTTACCACTCATTTCGGTGTCAAGTCACTGGATGGCTTTGGATTAAAGGAGATGACGGCGGGAGTTAAGGCGGGAGGCGCTCTTTTACAATACCTTCAGGAACAGCTATGCTTATCCATCGATCATATCGAGGAAATTTCTACATACTCCATAGCTAATTACATGTCCTTAGACCCTATTTCGCAAAGAAATTTAGAGTTAACCGAATCCTTGAAGGATAGTTCCCGATCCAATACATTACTCGAAGTTCTCGATGAAACACGCACTCCGATGGGTGCAAGGCTGATGCGTCATTGGGTCAAACAGCCACTAATGGATACAGCGATTATTTCAAGACGACAAGAAGCTGTTGATGTATTTTACAACGGCCCACGGGCGGTGGACCACATTCGGAAACTCCTTGACAGTGTTCGAGATATCGAACGTCTTATCATGAAAGTCACTTCGGGATACGCATCCCCCCGTGACTTAGTTGCTCTTCGCTTTTCTTTTGAGCCGCTACCTCAGCTTCGCGCTGCCCTACAAGCGCTAACACCTAATGCGCCGGCAATATTGGAGTCGTTAGAGCATTTAAATCCACACAAAGAGATGACAGACTGCATTGCCCGCGCAATCAGCGACGACCCTCCGGTCAAAGTCAGCGATGGTAAAGTCATTAGAGACGGATTCAATACAGAACTCGATGAACTTCGTCAGCTCAGTCAAAATGGCAAAGCATGGCTTGCTAACTATCAGGCGAATCTAAGAGAAACAACTAGTATCAAGACGCTCAAGGTCGGTTACAACAGGATGTTTGGCTATTATATTGAAGTTAGCAAGGGGCAAGCAGACAAAATGCCCGAGACCTTCCAGCGTCGACAAACCTTAGTGAATGCAGAGCGTTTTTTGAGTCCAGAATTAAAAGAATATGAGATGAAAGTTCTCTCTGCAGAGGATAGAATCAGTAATCTAGAAAGTGACCTTTTCCAACAAATCCGGGAAGAAGTAGGTAAATATTCGACAACGATCACCAAAGTAGCTCAAACCATAGCGTATATTGACTGTCTTCAATCACTAGGTTATTTGGCACGTAAGCACGACTACTGCCGTCCAACTGTGACCGAACAGAACGTCATAAACATCACAGCAGGAAGACACCCTGTTATTGAAGCTTCAAACCTTGCTGAAAAATTTGTTCCTAACGACACTTTACTCGACGGTGATGCAAATCGATTATACCTAATCACTGGCCCCAACATGGCAGGAAAGTCGACATACCTTCGCCAGGTTGCATTAATTACAATAATGGCCCAAATTGGATCGTTCGTTCCTGCAAAATCGGCGATCATCGGTATCGTTGACAAAGTATTCACGCGTATCGGCGCCAGTGATGATCTTTCGCGGGGACAGTCGACTTTTATGGTGGAAATGACTGAAACAGCAAATATTTTGAATAACGTGACAGATCGCTCCTTGGTTATTCTCGATGAAATTGGCCGTGGGACGAGTACATATGATGGCATATCGATCGCTTGGTCCGTCGCTGAACACCTTCTTACTGTCGAAGGAAAACTAGCAAAAACTCTATTTGCCACACATTATTGGGAGCTAACAAAGCTGGAGGAAAAAGTTCCCGGTGCTGTTAATTACAATGTCGCCGTTCATGAAAGTGAAGATTCCATCATTTTCTTAAGAAAAATTGTTCGCGGGGGAACTGATAAGAGTTATGGCATCCATGTAGCAAGGCTTGCCGGTTTACCCAACCAAGTGATTAGCCGCGCAAAGGATATTCTTGAACACCTCGAAGAGAACGCTAACCCCAAAAATGTTTTTGAGCCTGCGAAACCTAAGAAAGTAACCCGTAGAAAACCCAAAGGTTGTGAACTACAACTGACATTTTTTGGCTAATAAAGATCCTGCGATAGAGATATTGGCTCAAAAGAGGCATACATGTTATTCTGGGGCCACGCAAAACACGACCATTTAATTAGCTTAAATTTTAAACGAATGATTCTTAGAACTAAGTACATATACACCTTTTCATCTCTTTTTATTGTCTCTTGGTGGTTATTAGCTTTTCACCGCCCGGTAGCTTATGAAGGTGTGGTATCAGGGGAAATAACGAGCCAGCAAACATTAACGACACAGCCGCTTGATTCGATGGGCTCAATAAATTTACTACAAATTGATCGAGCTAAAGTGAAAAAAGCTCTCGATGGCGATGTATTACTTATGGGACAGCTCATCGCTGAGTGGGATTTGGATGCAGAAATCGAAAAAAATCGATCAGGTAAGACATTAAAACGTCTGAATAGAGATGAGTTTCTTCGAGCGCAACTTCTTTCTAAGATCCTTTTAATACAAGACCTCGCGACAATTAACTTATTACGTGAAAAGAATCGTCTTCCGCTTTTAATCGATGACAAAGGTTGCCCTTTCGACCTAACTCATCCTCCTGAAACATTTTTACCGCAAACGTATCTCGCTGCTGGAATATTACTCTCTCTAGTATCCCCTAATGAACTTGTAGCTTTACCTAGAGGAATGCGTCAGCAAGCAACTATTTACCCGCAAGAATTAACGGACCTAGTTCCTTACGATATTGACAGCTTCCACATGGAGCAACTTTATGCTTATCGACCCGATATAGCTCTAATCTCGGAAAGGTACACCCACCCACTGACACTCGAAGCATTGGAAAGTCAGGGAATCCCCAAATACCATTTACCAGAAGTTCAATCGATTGAGGAGATTGAGGAATTGATACGTTCACTTGGTCATCTTTGCAACCGTCCTCTTAAAGCTGAGCTAATGGCACTTTTTTTAAAAGCAGGCGTCATGGCGATCGATAATGAAAGAGAAGTGTCTCTTTGTAATAAATCTCCTGAAAAAGTTCTGGTGCTTAATTATTTATCAAGATTTTCCCTACCAGGAAAAAACACTCTAACAAAACACATGATCAATAGAATGCATCTTGATTCAATCAACCAGATTCAAGAAGGGCTTGTCGAAGATTCCTGGTCGACACCAATTTCTGAAGAGATGATCGTCCACTTCAATCCTCAAAAACTCTTGATCATTACATCGTCGGACGCACAACAGGTTAAAAATTACTTTTACCAAACTACCCTTTTCAAACATATAGAAGCTGCTCAGACGAATAAAGTAACCATCCTTGATGAGTCCATACAACAGACAATTTCACAATACATCCTACTTGCTTATTACGACCTCAATCACTCTTTGGTAGAACTCTATGCAGAATAGTACATCCAAGCGACTTCGCTACATCACTTTAGGTGTGGCTTTTGTCTTCTGTGTGATGGTCAATCTTTTATACGGACAGGTTCCCTGGAGTCTTGCTTACCAAGGATTTATAGAAAGGCTCACCGGAACATCGCATCAATGGAACCCTATTCTTGATGAACGTATCCCACGCTTAATCGTTACTGTTTGCACAGGAGCCTCTCTTGCGACTTCTGGTCTTGTCATGCAGTCACTTTTTCAAAACCCTCTTGCCTCACCAAGTATCTTAGGAACATCTTGTGGCGGTAGCTTATGTGTTACGCTGGTATATGTTTTCGACTGGCAGTTTCAATATCCCTTCTCCATACCTATAGCAGCTATCTTTGGTTGTTTGGTCGCCTTATTGCTGGTTTATGGACTTTCTCAAGTGAATGGACATTTGAACATCAATACTTTGATTCTTACAGGAATAGCCATATCGACACTACTTATCGCATGCCAAGGTGTAATTATGTATGCATTACGCGAAAATTGGCATTTAATTCAGGTTCTAACGGAATGGGAGGCTGGATCAACCATGGACAGGTCATGGAAGCATGTGAACATGCAAGTCCCCTTAACTCTGATAGGGCTCTATGGATGTTGGTATTATAGGCGCGAATTGGATATTCTAGCTCTTGGATCTGAAGAAGCCCTGAATTTGGGGGTTGATGTTAGTATCGTTCGGTGGCGTCTATTCCTTTGTGTTGCTCTACTAGTTGGTGGTGCTCTAGCAGCTGTTGGAATTATTGCCTTCTTTGGACTGGTCCTTCCTCACCTTTTTCGCAACCTTTTTGGTCCGCAAAATAATCAGCTCGTTCCTTTGTGTAGTATTGGTGGAGCTATGATTTTCACCTCACTTGACCTAATACTGAGAATTGGAGACATCCACACTCTATCTATCGGAAATATTTCAGCGATTATTGGAGGCATGTTTTTTCTAATTTTACTATTTCGATCAAAGCGGAGAACTGCTGAAGTGTATGGAGGCTAATTAATTGTCGCTGGAACTCATCAATTTACAATACAATGTATTAAATAGATCATTGATCCTTCCTTTCAGTCATCTATTTGAACAAGGAAAAATGTATGCGGTCATGGGACTGAACGGTTCAGGGAAAACAACACTATTAAAACTACTCGCCGGGATTTGGGAAAAAACTTCCGGTAAAATACTGTGGAATGATCAGGATGTGAGTGCCATGGAACGTAAAGAGCGAAGTCAGTTGATCACTTTCGTTCCTCACAACCCACATATTTATTTTGATTATACGGTACGTGATATCGTAAAAATGGGTGGCTACGCATTTAGTCTGATAAATCTAGAGCACCTTGTAGACCAAGCTCTTATAGAAGTGGGACTAATGGAACTTGAAGATCGTCTGATAACAAGAACCTCTTCTGGTGAAAAGCAACGCGCCTACATTGCCCGTGCGTTAGTGACTCAATCCCCTATTCTTTTACTGGATGAGCCGACAGCATCCCTTGACGTAAAACAATGCTCATCGATTTGGAATCTTTTGTGCAAGCTTCGATCTCAAGGTAAGATAGTTATTGTGGCTACTCATGATTTACCAAGTATTGATACCTATTGTGATGAAATTCTTTATATTGACAAAGGATACTGTTCTATCTCTCAAGAGCCCGCTTTAACTTGTTACGAACAATATACCGATTCTTGAAGCTATACTGATTGTGATTGAAAAATTGGACAGCATATTACTTTTCAGCCGATCATTTATACACAAAAAAAGTCCCAACAACGATTACCCTATGTTATTGAGACGTTTTTTTACGATTATAACAACATAACTTTAATGATATGTATTCCTAGTAGGTACTCTTGCTACTTGTTGATCAGAAGGAATGACTTCATCATAGACTTCAACTTGTGCAACTTTATTCGAATTCGAATTACCGGTTGAGAAACTTTCTTTACTTATTTGGTCAAAGTTTTTTCGACGTGCAGATCTTAAAACTCTTTTCTGAATATGCTTGAGATGATGACATTCATCTTTCATAAAAGCCTCCTGATTTTTTTGTTGAATCGGGTAAGAGATAATAAAGAGAACTCTTTAAAATGTATATCCCACCCTTTCTATTCCTATCATAACACATTTTCTTTTAAAC
>JBCDHL010000054.1:0-8252 GCA_038750095.1 Chlamydiota bacterium | reverse complement strand
TCCACACTTCGTCAGAAGCAAAAAACTCTGACTATCAAGCATAATTTCCAATATCATTCAGTATAAGTTTTTCTGATTGACACTAGTGAGTTTGATGTTTAGTATTCCAAACTATCATTGATTGTTAAGCGGCTTTCTCAAAGTCAAAATCTCGGTTATTGAAGTTAATTCGGTATAAGTCCAAATGATAAAAGGAGAATTTCATGAGCATTACAAATATTCAAAATCCACATGACGCTATAAGCTTTATTTATAACAGACCTGAGAAAAGCGAATTAAATTTACCCTCTGAAGGTATTTCATCTTTACAAAACACGCTCCAATTACTTGAAGAAGGGAAATACATACCCATTTTGGAAAAAATTTGGGCTGAACAGGATCACAGTATTTTGCTTCAATGGTTAAGATCTCTACCTCAAATTCATGCTCCTTTATTGGCTGAGCGAGCAATTGCAGAATTCAACGAAACTCCAACAGTAGAAACAATCATAAAAGTTTCTATTCCTTTGATAAAGGCTGCTGGATATCGAACAATGCAAGACTGTAGAGGTGTTTATGATGCTAGTTTAATGGGGTCTCACGAAGACTTATGTGATGTTTATCTTCAAGAACTCGATAAGTTGTTCACAAAATCACTCAATTATCCACTCGCTACTATTATACCTGAAAACCAAGCTAAAATAGAAAAGTACGCAAAAGAACGAACAATAGAAATATTGCAACTAAGTTTAACGGAAAAACTTCCATGTTCTAGTTGGGTTGCTCAACATGGTATGAATGCCTTTACAGGAAAGATCATACTATTTAATCCAGCTGACTCTGATAGATTTAAAAAAGATTTTGTTGATGAAATTACAAAATCTTTTGAGGTCTCTTAGAATCAGGTTCGTACAGTTTCTGCAAGAAGATACTGTTATACTTATTCAGTTTCAAAGATAATCAATAACTCCAATTCAATCGCAAGAATTTTAAATTTAATAGATTTGGGCGGCTTTGAAAAGGAAGGATCTTGTAAAAAAGGAACACTATGATCAAGCATTTGTTTACTGTTTTCAGCCTTTTAGCTGCTGCAGATAAACTACATGAACAGTTAAAGCAACCTTTACGCCCTCAAGAACCAAAACAGATCAATTCTTACGGTGTCGAAGAAGTGGAATATTCGAACCTGGAGGCTAGTAACACACTGGCTGGAACTTTAACTCTTCCAAAAGTAAGTATACCATCGCCTGCAGTTATACTTATTGCTGGATCTGGTCCTGTTGATCGTGATGAAAGCGTATTTGGACATAAGCCTTTTCTAGTCCTAGCCGACTATCTTACTAAACAAGGCATTGCAGTATTACGTGTAGACAAACGTGGTGTAGGAAAATCGACTGGAGATTACAGGACTTCAACAAGCGAAGATTTAGCTTATGATGTATTAGCTGGGATTGAGTTTTTAAAAACTCGTGAAGAAGTTGATAAAAAAAAGATCGGTTTGATTGGTCATAGTGAAGGTGGGTTAATTGCTCCGATGGTAGCAATCAAATCGAATGATGTGACTTTTACTGTGTTAATGGCTGGAACCGGTGTAACTGGTGAAGCTATTGTATATGAGCAAGAAGTTATGCTTTCTCGTTCTATGAGAATTGATAATGAACAGCTAGGCCTTCAGCTTGACTTGCAAAAACAAGTAATCTCTTTGATAAAAAATGAATACGATCTTGAAAAAGCTGAAAGAATGCTACTAAAAATTATCGAAGCACATTTAGCTCATTACCCGAAAAAGGACCGAGAAATAAGTACTGATAATATTGAAGCTCAAATTAAGCGTTGCAACTCTAAATGGTTCCGATATTATTTAACTTACGATCCAACACACTCATTAAAGCATCTTAAGATACCCGTATTGGCAGTTAATGGTGAACTTGATTTACAAGTTTCTTCAAAACAAAACCTTTCTGTAATCGCCAAAACCCTTGAAAAGGCTGGGAACCAAAACTATAAAATTATTGAATTCCCACAACTTAACCATTTTTTTCAAACATGTGAATCTGGATCGATTTTAGAGTACCCGAAAATTGAAGAAACTATTGCTCCAATTGTTTTAGAAACCTTGTCAGATTGGATTTTGGAAACCACTTCTAATATTTCTTCATAGAGACAAGAGAGTAAAAGTCGGTGTTTTTACTCCACAGTAACAGATTTAGCAAGGTTTCGCGGTTGATCGATCTCCTCCCCACGTTCTAGTGCGACGTAATATGCAAGGAGCTGTGTCACAATGGTCGTCGTAACTGCTGATAATGGATCGATGGTTCGTGGAATGATTATCACATCATCGACTATTTCTGCTATCTCTTCTTGCCCCTCTTCAATGATCGCAATAACGGGACCTTTCCTAGCTTTGACTTCGAGGAGGTTACTTTTCATTTTTTCAAACGTCCTCTCATTCGCACATAGAGCAACGGTTGGACATTCGGAGCTAATAAGAGCTATAGGTCCGTGTTTCATCTCACCAGCAGGATAACCAACAGCATTGATATAAGAAATTTCTTTAAGTTTTAAAGCTCCTTCCAAACTTGTCGGATACATATACTGTCTGCCAAGAAAGAAAAAGCTTTCATACTTCGCGTACTTCCTCGCAACATTCTGAATATGCTCCGTATTTTCTAGAATTTTTTTTACATATTCTGGAAGGTTTTGTAATTCATTGAGAAAATGTTTCCCCTCCTCCCTGTTCATATGTCTCATCCGTGCGAGTTGTAATGAAAAAAGTGCGAGAATGACTAACTGTGAAGTAAAAGCCTTCGTAGAACAAACACCAATTTCTGGTCCTGCATGAAGAAAAATCGTATAGTCAGACTCTCTTACCAGTGTTGACCCCTGTACATTGCACAAACTGAAAATTTTTGCTCCTTTCGCAGCCTTAAGCTCACGAACAGCTGCAATCGTATCTGCAGTTTCTCCTGACTGACTTATGGCGATAACCAGAGTATTTTTTTCAACGATAGGATTTTTGTAACGAAATTCTGATGAAATCTCAACTTGGACAGGAACTCTCGCCATATTTTCAATCATATAGCCAGCAATACGGCCGGCATGCCATGAGGTTCCACAGGCCAGAATGAGAATTCTTTCGATAGGATGCAACTCTTGTAAGTTATCAGAAAGCCCTTCAAAGTATGCAGTACCGTAATCTTGAATAAATCGAGTCGCATAAGCATTTTTTATTGTCTGAGGCTGTTCGAAAATTTCCTTTAGCGTAAAGTGCTCAAAATCTCCTTTACTAGAATCATGCGCTCCATAAAGGAGTTTTTCTAAAGCTTTTTCAACAGGCTTCATTTGGAGGTTAAAAACCTCAAGTTTGTTTGCTTTAACAACAGCAATTTCTGAATTAGATAAAAACACCACCTCACGAGTATGCGGGGCAAAAGAATGCGTGTCCGAAGAGACGAATGCTTCGTCGACACCGATACCTATCACCATAGGAGATTCATGTGCGACGGCAACTATTTGATCGGGGTGATCTTTGTGAACAATAGCAATTGCATAGGCTCCCTGAAGCATAGGAACAGTCTTCTGAACAGCTTTGACAATATCCCCTTCGTAATGTATCGCGATAAGGTGAGCAATAACTTCTGTATCTGTCTCCGACGTAAATGTAATACCTTGATTGAGTATATACTTTTTCAGCTCAGCATGGTTTTCAATGATACCATTATGGACGAGAGCAACACTATGGTTGGTATCGAAATGAGGATGAGCATTGATGCGAGATGGTTCTCCATGTGTAGCCCATCGTGTGTGGGCAATTGATACATCTAGTTGAAGATTTTTGTTATTGACATCAGATTCAAGAATGGAGACCTTTCCGACCTCTTTACACTCGACGATTTGACCATCTTTAATCCCAGCAATACCAGCAGAGTCATAACCACGGTACTCTAATTTTTTCAGCCCTTCAATAGCGATAAAAACGGGGTTTTTCTTTCCAATATATCCAAAAATTCCACACATTATTCTTTAATCCACAATTTTTAATTCTTTCCTATTTCATTTTTAACTGATCCAGCAATCATATCCGCAAACTGGTGAACCTCTTTTAATTCAGGACCTTCAACCATAACACGACAAATTTTTTCTGTTCCTGAATAACGCACTAGCACTCTTCCCTTGTCCGCTAGTCTGTGTTGCACTTCGGCAATATTCTTCTGCACATCTTTTAAACTTTCGAGTGGAGGCTTGTTACTAACGGGGACATTAATGGTTGCTTGTGGATATTTTTTCACAAAAGAAGCAAGCTCGCTAAGAGTAGTCTCTCTTTCCACCATAATGCTCAACACTTGTATCGCAGTCACTAACCCATCACCGGTTGTGTTGTAATCAGAAAAAATCACGTGACCACTTTGCTCACCACCAAGATTGGTATCGTGATTCAGCATTTCTTGAATCACATAACGATCGCCCACTTTAGACTGAATAGTCTCCACACCGATGCTCTCCATCGCTTTTATAAAACCTAGATTACACATCACCGTGGAAATGACTTTGTTATTCCGAAGCAACCCCTTTTCATGTAGGTCTCTAGCACAAATTGCTAAGATTGTATCACCATCAACAACCTGCGAATTCTCATCAATCATGATAACACGATCAGCATCACCATCAAGCGCAATTCCGACATCTGCTTTGTGATCAATAACAGATTTTTGAACGCTTTCAGGATGAAGAGATCCACAAGCTTTGTTGATGTTCAGTCCATTCGGGCGGTCTCCATAGACAACAACCTCTGCATCTAATTCACGGAAAATCATTGGAGCAACGCGATAACCTGCACCATTCGCGCAGTCTAATGCTATTTTGAGACCATAAAGAGACCGATCCTTAGGAAAAGTCCCCTTTGTAAATTCGATGTAGCGACCATCTGCATCATCAATTTTATAGTTTTTACCGATATGTGAATCGCTGGGAAGACAGTCTTCAAAATCACCGGATAGAACAAGTTCCTCCATCTTTTTTTCCCATTCGTCTGAAAGTTTAAACCCTTCGGATGAAAAGAATTTTATCCCATTATCGTGAAAAGAGTTATGAGAAGCTGAGATAACAATGCCCGCATCAGCACGATAGGCGCGAGTGATAAAAGCTACACCCGGTGTGGGTAAAGGACCAACCATTAAGGTGTCGACACCCATGGAACAAAGACCAGCTATGAGGGCATTTTCATACATATAGCAAGAGAGGCGTGTGTCTTTCCCAATCACAACTCGATGTTTTCCATCCCTAACACGAAAGAGTTTTCCTGCCGCACGGCCTAATGCTAATGCTATCTCAACAGTCATTGGATAGTGATTTGCTCTGCCACGTACACCATCCGTTCCGAAAACTCTTTTTTCTTTCTCCATTGTCATGATCTCTCGAAGGTAAGGTTTATCATCGAATCTCGCTCCCCTCCTACTATAGTATATGATTGCCCTTGTGCCAAGAAATAAAATGAGATCTTTACACTATACCTTACACCTTGACGAATTGAATCAATTACTATATGCTTTGGTTTTGAAATTAAAGCAATTAACTCATTTATCAGTGACTAAAAGCAAAACATACCACGCTACAGAACATGATATCAATACCCAACTTATTGATACCGACGCTCTACAGGTGATCGAGAAGTTAAGGCAAGCTGGGCACGAAGCCTATTTAGTTGGAGGTAGCGTTCGTGACCTCTTAGCCCAGCAAACACCGAAAGACTTTGATATTTCCACATCTGCGGAGCCTGAGGAGATTAAGCGTGTTTTCCAAAGAAAATGCCTTCTCATAGGCAGAAGATTTCGTCTCGCACACATTCGTTTTGGCCACAAGGTGATAGAGGTTGCCACATTTCGTTCCGGAGAAAACTCTGACTCGTTAATCACAAGGGACAATGTTTGGGGTTCTCCTGAAGAAGATGCTTTACGTAGAGATTTCACTATCAATGGATTATTTTACGACCCCTCCAGTCACACAGTGATCGATTTTGTGGGTGGTTGGGATGACATTCATAAAGGTATTCTTCAGAGTATAGGCGATCCGAAGGTACGCTTTAGACAAGACCCCGTTAGAATGATTCGCCTCCTTAAATTCAAAGCACGATTTGGTTTCAATATCTCTGATGAGTGTCAAAATGCACTTGATTCTTGTAAAGAAGAGCTTATTAAAAGCTCTCCTGCGAGAATTCTTGAAGAAATGTTGCGTATGTTAGAATCAGGAGCTTCATCCAAATTCTTCCGTCTGATGGCTGAATCGGATTTATTAGAACTATTATTTCCCTGTTTAACACATTTCATTAAAGGTGAACATGGCGAAGAGGTTTACACCTATCTCCAGCATGCTGACAACCTCAATAAAAACGGTTTAAAAGGGCCATTAGATAGAAATGTCCTAGCTTCCTGTTTACTGTTCCCTATCCTGCGTCATGAGATCAATCGGCAGTTTTTGTCGAAAGACAAGATCCCACATACTGGAGATATTATGATGCTTTCCTCAGCGATCATCAAAGGATTTGTCACTTCATCATTTTCCCATTTCCCCAGAAGAATGAGCGCCACGATTGGCTATATCTTAGCAACTCAGTATCGCTTCACCCCATTATCGGGTAGAAAACACCACAGACCCAAGCTTTTTCACCACAAAGAATTCCCTTTAGCATTACAGTTCTACAAGCTCAGGTCCTTAGTAGAGACCGATGTGACCGAAGACTACACCACTTGGCGTCGCTTGTATCGTCAGCACACCAAACATAAACGCCCGCACCACCCACCTCCTAAGCATAAAAAACGGAGACCGTATGCGCAAAGACCCCGAAATACGTAAGATTCCTTCGAAGACACCCTTAGAAATATTCTCTGTTTCACCCTCTGATCATTTTGATGCTTTACCTACATTCTTCTACTTCGCACTCTCAGGTGAAGAGAGCCTTACTCTCGACCCTTTCAATCAACCTATTAATTTTTTAGGAGACACCCCTATTCGCAGGGTTTCGTTTACCCTTCCCTATCACGGCGGAGAACTATCGAATACTGAAGCCGTAAATCAATGGGGGGTCCAGTTCCTCAAAGGTCACGACTGGCTGACTCCCTTTTTAGCTGACGCTCAAAAAAATATTATAGATCTAATTGATGATGGTTATGTCGACCCAGAAAAAATGGCAGTAGGAGGACTCTCCAGAGGAGGATTCATTGCAACACACCTTGCTGCATTAGAACCACGTATTAAGTCAGTTCTTGGATTCGCTCCATTAACGCAAATTGGCTGGATGCAGGATTGGAGACACCAGGGTGATGAGAACTTCGCAAAGAGTTATGACCTCATCCATATTGTAAATAAACTAACAGGTCGGAATCTTCGTTACTATATCGGTAACAGAGACTTGCGCGTAGGCACCTCTGCATGTTACGAATTTATTGATCGGTTAGCAGACTATTCCTACCATAACGGTTTTCGCTCTCCTCCCGTTGAAATGATCATCACACCATCGGTTGGTCACAAAGGACACGGGACGCTTCCTAATATTTTCCACGAAGGAGCCGATTGGATAAAATCGCAGCTTTTGTGACTGACATATCGATCGGTATAGAAAATAGCAACAACAGAAGTTAATTTATTTTCGGTAAGATTTATGTCAATTTCCCCGTGTCTCTGTAGCTCCGCTTCCCGGCGTTTTTCTCATTTTTTTGTAAGGTTATTGCTTAAAATATAGTGTATACTGGGGCGCGACCTATTTCAGAAATGCAGAGTTTTCAGTTTGATAGCTTTGTTTGGGAATACTTCGCTATAAACAAAAAAACGAGGTTGAACTTCAAGAGAAACTTGTTTGTGTTTCTGACTTTTTGTATAATGAGTCTCTTTACTTAAAACTTTCATATAAAGGTATCTCATGCCATTAAAATATTCAGTTGTCATCCCTCTGAAAGACGAGGAGGAAAATATAGAAATCTTGGTCAATGAAATTGCTCCTGTAATGAAAGAACTCAACTGCCCATGGGAGCTTCTTTGCGTAGACGACGGTTCCACCGACGGGACAATCAAAAAACTCAAAGATCTACAAATCCAACATCGAGAGCTAAAAATCCTCGCTTTTGACAAAAACTACGGGCAGTCGAGCGCATTTGACGCAGGCTTTCGTAATGCGAAAGGTGAGTTTATCATCACCATGGATGGCGATCTTCAGAATGATCCAAAAGACATCCCTGCACTTGTCGAGAAAGTTGAAAGCTACGACCTCATTTGTGGCTACC
>JBCDHL010000053.1:0-8314 GCA_038750095.1 Chlamydiota bacterium | reverse complement strand
CCAAAACCCCAAAACCCCAAAACCCCAATTTAATTCAAAATAATTGATTATAATAGAAATTACCCTTCGACAGTTAACGAATTAAGAAAAAAATATCAGATTTACGATTAAATTTGATTGCAACATATTTATACTGAATGAAATTGGAAATTACGCTTGATAGTCGTTCTTTTTGCCTCTGACTTTGTGTTCGATCTTGGTAACTTGCCTAAGTTACCTGCGATCTCCACACTTCGTCAGAAGTAAAAATCTCTGACTATCAAGGGTAATTTCCAATTTCATTCAGTATATAATGAGCGTGATTCAAAGTTCCAAATTTTAAATCACGATCGGTATTGCTTTTAAGGCGCGTTTTTACAGGATGAATAGGATATAAAAGATGTTAGATAAAATCTCCTGAATTATTATACAAATAGTTGATAGGTGTTATAATAGCAATTTTTTAAAGTTAATGTTTTTTTATCCTTTTCATCATGTTTATCCTGTAAAAAAATTGGAATAGTAGTCTGCTATTTCATCCCAAGCTTTTTCCTCATTCCATTCATAAGCATTTGCGTCTAACGTTTCAGTATTGACACGCTCTATGGGTTCTGAGAAGTCGTTTTGCTCCATGATCTGGAATTCACAGGGTAAGGAAAGACGTTTGCGCATATTCTCGGCAAAGATTTCGGTAAAGTGTTTTTGTGGTCCAATGTATTGGCTGGGATTTATTTTTTCAAAACCAGGCTCTGAAACAGATTTGGTGACGAATCGTGCATAGGCTTTGGAAAGAAGTGTAACGTGTATATTGTCGCGGATGTAATCCGGGTGAGAGATGATGGCAGTTTCTCCAGATAACCACTTTGACATTAGGAATGCAGTGAAGCGTTTTTCTTCATAGGGTCCAAAAGGGTTGGGGATCACAAACTTTCCAAGTTTCATTTCAAATAGTGAACACCAGTAGTTGAAGATATCAGCAGTAAGACCTTTACTAAGACCGTAGGGCGAGACAGCACGAAGGTTGTCGCTTCCTCGACCCTCCCCCTGCTCAAAGACACTCCCTGTGAGGATGACTTTTTGACAATTCTTTTTTTTCAAAGACTCTAGTACTGATGGCAGTGAAAGTGTATTGCTTTTTGTCGCTTTTATGTAATCGAAGGAGGGGTTTTTGTAGTCTGTGACATCTGCTGCATGGTGACAAAAAACATCCCAATGCTCTTCGGAGTTGACGAGATCGAAGAAAGCTTCGCTGCCAAAAGAAATGTTCTCTCTAACATCAGCACAAGATTCGAAAATGGAGACTCTTTCCTTTCTCAGGCCTTGATAAGCATTTTTCTTTTTCAGCAGCGGTGCGACGACATCATGTCCTGCGCTCGCAAGCTCCTTTGCAAACCACATGCCACTAAAAGAGCTGCCACCGGTAAGTAGTATTTTCATCTTGGTGTTCCTACAAAAGGATGGGCTGAATTGAAGTCAGGGTGCAGGCGATCCTTTTCCGATATGACTTGAGGTTCAATAGGCCATTGAATCGCAAATTGGGGGTCGTTCCAACGAACACCTCGCTCGTGTTCCTTTGAGTAATTTTCTGATACGAAATAGATCACTTCAGATTTATCTGTTAAGGTGATAAACCCGTGGGCGAAGCCTTTTGGAACATACATCATCTGGCGATTCTCTGCAGTTAATTCCGTTCCGTACCACTCTCCAAAAGTTGAGGAATCGGGGCGAAGGTCTAGAATGACGTCGTAAATAGATCCTAGAATGCATCTGACGATTTTCGTTTCTTGCTTCGGAGCCAGTTGGTAGTGCATTCCTCGTAGAGTTCCTTTTGATGAGCTGTAAGAATTATTGACTTGAAAAATCGATGGTTCAAGACCTTCCTTCTTGAGCTCTTCGCTACAAAATATTCGAGAGAAAAATCCACGATTATCGCTTAGAGGTTGAGGATCAATGAGGTAGGCTTTGTCTAAAGGGGTTCGATTAAACCGCATGTGTCGATTCCTGGAGTTGTTTGGTAGAGATTCCTGTTTGAATCCCAAGTTGAGGAAGCCTGTGTGCCCATGGGGCTTTTCCGTTTTTCCATAAATCATTCAAGTGGTCCCGGTCTCTTTGTGTATCCATACAGGCCCAGAAACCTCGGTGCTTATACATATTTAATTCTCCGTCTTTCGCTAGTTGCACAAGTGGAGCTTTTTCGAGAATACAATTTGGATCGGCTTGCAGGTAATCGGTGAAAAATCGACGTCTGAAGAAGAAAAATCCACCATTAATCCATTTTTCAGGAAATTGAGGTTTTTCGTTGAATTCTGCTACAGCGTCACCTTCAAGTCTGATCTCTCCGAATCGTGAGGGTGGGTTGACTCCAAGAATCGTTCCTATCTTTCCATGCTTTTGATGGTAGTTAAACTCATCCTGGAAATTAGCGTTGCACAATCCATCTCCATAAGTGACTGCTGCGTGTTCCACCTCATCATGCAGGTAATGATTCGCTGCGATGTGAAGACGAGCTCCAGTCATGGTCTCTTCACCGGTATAAGCGACGGTTACCTCCCAATCTTCTTCGTGGTGTGTTGAGTGGACGGTGAGATTATTGGTGCGTAAGTCGACGGTAAAATCACTGTGCATGGAAGAGTACATGAGAAAGTAATTTTTGATGATCTCAGATTTAAATCCTGTACATAGAATGAATTTTTTGAATCCCCAGTTACTGTAGAGGTGCATGATATGCCAAAGGATCGGGTGCTTCCCAATAGGTACCATTGGCTTAGGGAGAAACTCTGTTTCCTCTTTGATGCGTGTTCCTAGTCCACCACATAGAATAAAAACGGGTGTATTTGATATTGATTGCATAGTATAAACTCAATTAACGTTTCGGTAGAAAAATACTTGCATTATCTTCGATAAAGTTCAAGAATTATACTGATCGTGATCACAAGGGGAGAATGATGAGAGGACTCATTTATTGTGTGCATCTTTATGGGATTGGGCACTTGAAGAGAATGCTATCCCTCGCTGAGGGGTTAGTTGAAGATTGTGAAATTACACTGATACAGGCTGGGCGCAATGAAAAAGTGACCTTTTTACATCCCAATTTTAGACATATTGGTATTCCGCTCCCCAGGTCTATGATACCTTTCATTACCAATAATGAGGCTGCCAGTTTTGAAAAACTGATGAAAATTCGAAGAAGGCAGTTGTTTACTGTGATGGATTTTTCGCGTCACTATGATTTTTTTATTACAGAACAGATTCCTTTTACCAAGCTTGCATTTTTATGCGAAGCGTACTCTATCATGAATGCTCTAAAAATAAAAAATCCAAACCTAGCAATGATCTCATCAAATAAAGGAGGTGCTCCCTTCAATGAGCCTGGGAAGAGTAGATCTCAACCCCGAAAGGATGAGCAACTTTTAAAAACTTTATGGGAATCTACTTTAAAAGAGCTCAGGGCCAATTATGACAAAGTCCTCGTTCACGTTGATCCACAAATAACTACCCTTGATGAAACATTTGTCTATTTCGATGAAATAAGGGAAATGGTTGAGTATACGGGATATATATACCCTTGTTCTGAAAAGTTCGCCTCATCCAAAAAAAGAAAAAAAGAGATTTTGATTACAACTGGTTCAGGTATCAAAGGTGTTCCGCTTTTGCTAAGTTTATTGAATGTGGTTCCGAATATACCTGAATACAATTTTCAATTTGTCATCACTCCAGAGATGAACAGAGATTTTGTGGAATTACTTCATAGAGAGTCTGAGAAATTATCGAATATGCAAATCGTGAGTTTTTTGGATAACTTTGATGAAAAGCTTCGAGAGTCCTCATTAGCCATCACTTTGGCAGGCTCTACTCTTATCAATTTGTATGCAACCTCCACTCCGGCTTTGGTGTATAGAGATCTTTTTGATAGGGGACAGGTCGTCCAAGGGCAAAAATTTGCAGATCATGGAATCGTAAACCTCATTAATGAACAAGACCTGTCCCCTGACAAGTTGAAAAACCTCATTCTTGAGACTTTGCAGAACCCACCAAAATCAGATATCGATCTGAATATTGCTGGCGTTGAAAACTCTAAACAGGCGATTATGAAAACAGTTCAAGAAAAGCGTCAATCTGCAAATCAAAAATCGGTATAACTTCTAATATCATTCAGTACATACCGATCGTGATTTAAAAAAGGTGAGTGTCGAATGCAGAAAATAAAGATTATTAATGTTCCGGTAACAAACTTGAGAAACAGTCGGTCACCTTTGCAAAGAAAGTCCTACACAAAGGACAATGATCAAGAGTCTCAACTCCTTTACAATGAACGTGTGAAAGTTATCGAAGAAAATAAGGGGTGGGTCTATGTTGAAGCTCAAGAACAACCTCACAAAAAAAACAAAGGATATAGGGGATGGGTCAAGAGTTGTGACCTTTGCTCTTCTGAAAAATTGGTAGATCATGACGTTTTCGTCACTTCATCTTGGGCTAGAGTTTGTGGAAATAAAGATGTCGATGTATCTTTTGGTACTGGATTCAAAAAACTCCAGGAATTAGGAGATATCACTGAAATTCTCTTTCCTGATGGCACAAGAGGAAGTATTGCGACTAGCAGCCTATCAAGAGACGAGGTCTGTTTGCATGCTAGAAAATTTTTAGGATCACCCTATTTATGGGGAGGGCGTAGCGCCTTCGACCCACTTCACGAAGAGGTGACAGGTGTCGATTGTTCTGGGTTTATTACCTTACTATACCGAGTCAATGGTATCAATCTTCCCCGAAACGCTGTTGATCAGTGGGCGCAATGTCAGTCTGTTGCATTTGATGAACTTACAGAAGGCGACTTGGTCTTCTCCTCGTCGAAGGGTGGAGAAGAAAATATAGATCATGTGATGCTTTATTGTGGAGATGGAACAATTATCGAAGCTGCTATGGGTGTAGGAAAAGTTCATGAAACGAGATTGGAAGAGAAAAGAAAACAATTTTTTAAAGATGATTTTTTCTACGGTAGAGTTGGAAAGTTCTATCGAGACTTTTCAGCAACCGAAGGTGATGAGGTCATTAACATCATGAATTCGGGTGGTTGATCTTTTGGATCAAAACCTACAGGTGGAAGAATATAGACGATTTCCAGTTCGTTTAAGTTACCTGCTGTCGGTTCGGCTTCCAGCTCATAGTAGTAATCTCCCTCTTTTAAAAGGTGAATCTTTGTAACTTCGGCAACGGAAAGACCATACGGAAAGACTCCATCATAACCTGTAGTTATCAACGTATCACCTTCTTGGATGATAGGCATTGTGGGGATCGCATCGTTTGCGGGTATGGGATTTCCCGATCGTAAATCTCTAGCGGGACCTTCTGCATCACTGAAATCGTAGTTGAAGCCTGTTCCTTTTAACTTTTGTCCTTGAGCTCTCCACAAAGGGACACTTGCTCCTTGCAATTCGCCTTTAGCTAAGAGCGAGTTGTCATTTGTGGGATCGATCTTTCTCTTTAGACTCTCAAGGAGTTGCATGGCTTCTGTTTTCTCTTGGGGTGTACTAAAAATGTGAGGTTGGGAAGCTAACGATCCTTGAAGTAATTGTATCTGGTCCTTAAGTTGTTGGTTTTGATGACCTCCTCTTGAAACTCGTACGGAAGGAGTTAGCCCAGAATCGGTAATTAATCGTACCCTCGACTGAGAGTTTCCAACGTAGTCGATGACGCCGACAACGTTTTTACCAATAACGACAGGGCTGTTTTTTGACACGATTTGCTTTCCCAAATGAGTATTGTCGTTCTCTCCGACCCCTACCCAAAGTGAGCTGCTCCATGAGGTAGGTGATCTATAGATCACCTGTGCTGGTACACTTAACATTTGACTTTGGAGAACAGATAGCAGTTCTGTTTGATGTTGCTGGAGATCATAGTAGTTAGGATTGAGAGAGTTTGATAGCTGAGCGATGATGCGTAGCTCGTGCTCAAACAACTGCTGCATCTTTCGAATTTCATTTTTGAGAATTTGATTTTCGATCTCAAGTTGGTGTAGGTCTCTTTCTTCCTCTTCCACTGGCCCTTCAAAAGATTGATGGTTGCCAAAAAGCGAGCTTGCTATAGATCGACTTGTACCTAAAACTGTCCATAATGGAGCAAGTGTTGCCATAGCCCCTCCACGGAACGTTTCTGACGCCCTATTGGGGATGCTCATTAAGGTCATTATAACTGATAGTATGACAATATATTTGGAAATATGGAAGTGTCGCTGGCTCATGAAGGCTGACTCACAGATCTAAATGCATGGATGAAGCCGTTGATATTATTATTGTTAAGACCAGCAACATTAATTCGACCGTTATTCGTCATATAGACGGCATACTCATCACGAATGTGTTGCACTTGATCACTGTTTAGACCTATATAACCAAACATACCACATTGGTCTTTGAGAAATTGATAGTTTTCGCCATTCTGTAAAGAACACATCTTCGACATCAACGTATCTCTGATTTTATGTATCCGTAGCCTCATTGAAGCCACCTCTTCAACCCACTCCTTTTTTAATGTGGATTCACTAAGAATTGTATGAACGATCTCCGCAGAGTGAATTGGAGGGTTAGAGTACGAAGCACGGATTAATTTCTTTAAGTAACTTTCGATAATCGCTGTTGAATCTGCATGGTCACTGACACAGCTTAAGACCCCAGCACGTTCTCCATAAAGTCCCATATTTTTCGCAAATGAATAGGCAACCATCAGGTTATGACCCTGTTGTGCAAATAGGCGGATGGGGTAAGCATCTTCATCAAGGTTTGTTTTAAATCCCTGATAGGCACAATCAAAGAAGGGTATTAGCTTGTGTTCTTTTATCGTTGCAGAAAGAAGTTGCCACTGTTCAGGGGTGGGATCTAAACCTGTTGGGTTATGACAACAGGTATGTAACAATATCGCTGTATTTTCTGGAAGCTCTTGTATCGATCTCAACATCCCTTCGAAATCGAGGCCCTTTGTTTCAGCGTCATAATAGGTGTAAGTAGATACATTTAACCTCGCGTTTGTCATCACACCCTTGTGGTTAGGCCAAGAGGGGTTAGAGATGGCGATTGTCTCCACACCGATATTTTTCAAGAATTCTCCGCCTATCCTCAGAGCACCGGTAGCCCCAATGGTCTGTGCTGTATTGACCCTTTTTTCAATAATGGCGGGGTGGTCGTGACCGTAAATAAGAAATTCAGCTTCTCTACAGAATTCGGCGTTGCCACTAATGGGTAAATAGCTCTTTGTTTTGGGACGTTCCTCAATGAGTTTTTCTGCTTTCTTCACAGTGTTAAGAACTGGGGTTACTCCACTTTCATCCTGATAAGCTCCAACACTGAGGTTCATTTTTGCTGATCGCGTGTCTGCCTTGAAGAGGGTGACAATACCGAAGATTGGGTCGGCAGGTTGCATCTGAAGATCATTGAATAACGTCATGTTTTTCAGTCCTCCGTTACTTTTGTCTGATTCAACTATTCTATTTAAAAAAATGGTTTTTGACCAGAGGGAAAGCTCCAGTGGTTGAACGGTAGTCAGTCAACTAATACTATACCGAAGACCACGATTTCTACCCCAAACTTGAAAGCATCAAATAGTTGAAATAGCGTTTAGTTGTATAACAGATCGGTTTCCTAGAAACCTGAGGGCTAATAGAGAACAAGGATTCTTCATAAAAACCCAGTGTTTCATACTCGTTACAGTATGAGCCTTATATTTGACATGATATGCATCTAAAACTTCTTTGGGCACGCCATCTACTTTCTATAACTCCTTGGAAAAGACGAAGTCTTTCCCTGCGTCGCTACAGTCGTATCTGACGCACTCAAAGAAGTTTTAGGTGCGGTTTGGGGTGGAAATCGGGGTCGAAGATGTTTAGACAGCCTTATTTAACAGCGTGTTTGGTATTATTGCCTTCTGGAATACTGAATGCTCTCCCTCTTGCATGTCCCCGAAGCCTCACTAAGAAATTCTCATACTCATGATGAATCCAACAAGGAAAATCGTTAAGAAAGTCGGAAATCTCAAATTGCTTGCTCCATTCAGGTGCACTCTTTAATTGGCGACAAACCTCAAAAAGAACCAGGTGGGCTTTGCTGTATCCCTGTTGTGCATAAAAAGCGCAAGTCATATCTTCTGGCGACAACTTTGCAAATACTTCATCGAAATCATGCATGACCCTATTAAGGAATTCGTTGTCCTCCAAGTCTAATTTTGGGGATAGGTTTAGAGAATCTTGATAAATACTAAGGGTGTTGGTAATCCACTCCTTTTTTGTTAGATTACAGTTTTCGAAGGGGTTTTCTAAAAACAGATTCTTTAGTCTTTGAATATGATGACT
>JBCDHL010000052.1:0-8347 GCA_038750095.1 Chlamydiota bacterium | reverse complement strand
GTTTAACCCACGAAATCATTAGTTCCAATAGAGAGCGAAACCTCCTCTATCACGTTTTTTACAAAGATAACGTCACAAGCGAAGAGTACACAGATTTATTGGGACTGAAAAATACTCAGGACGCATACAGGCAGACATTTTTCGAAATTGCAAGTCCTGAACAAGATGCTTTGTATCAGAAAATAATGAATACAACGGACAACCGAGAAGCGATGCAGTACAGTAAAGTTGTACTCTCAAGTCCAAATAGTGAAGGTTTTGGTGTCAATCCTCAATCATGGTGGAGAAAACAGTCACAAAAAATACATTCTCTAGAAGATGTTGGAAAATCCCTAGTCGAAAGAAATATAGAGCTATCTCATCAGTTAAAAAATAAGTATCAAAATAGCTTAATTTGGACAGTTGGACTTCTTTTGGGGACCATTATATTTACATTTGTTTTAGTTGCTTTTTCTTTTCGATCGTTAACAGAAAAGCTCCAAGAGGAAATTGATACTCTTGCAGCCTCAGGTAATGAGATTAGTACGAGTATTTCCGAAACTTCAGCGGGATCAGCTGAAACTGCGAGTGCAGTGACAGAAACAACCACAACAGTTGAAGAATTGAAGCAAACTGCAGAGGTAGCTGCAGAAACGGCTAGTAACGTATCAGAAGTCTCTGAGGAGGCTCTACAAGTCCTGAGAACGAGTGAAGATGCTTTGGAGTCTACCATTCGTGGAATGACAAATATTCAGGAAGGAATGGAGACGATCTCAGAGAGTATTATTAAGCTTAGTGAGCATAGTCAAACGATTGGAGAGATCATTGATACAGTCAATGACCTTGCTGAACAATCACATCTCCTTGCTGTTAATGCAGCTATTGAAGCTGCAAAAGCTGGAGATCAAGGAAAAGGTTTTGCCGTTGTTGCCCAAGAGGTAAGAAGCTTGGCGGAGCAGTCCAAACAAGCGACTGTACAAATTCGAAATATTCTTAATGATATTCAAAACTCAACAAGTGCAGCTGTAATGGCTACTGAACAGGGAAGTAAAGCAGTTTGTTTAGGAATGACTCAGTCTGGTAAAACAAACGAGTCGATACGTTCGATCTATGAAGGAATAGAAAAAGTTGTTGATGCGGCTTCTCAAATTGCTGTTACCTCACAACAGCAGCTTGTTGGTGTAGAACAGGTGACTATTGCGATGGCAAACATTCGAGAGTCGACAAACCAGCAAGCAGAACATATGCGTAAGATTGAAAATGGAATGGTTGGCTTAACTGAAGTCGGTAATAGCCTTCAGAAATTAATCGAAGAGTACACCCTGCTTAAAAGATAGATACTTAATGGTAAAAAAAATGGATATCAATGAAGAAGAATTTATCCGACGACTGAAAGAAACTTTTCAAGTAGAAGCTGTTGAGCACCTACAAGTAGTTTCAAACGGTCTGATTGAAATGGAGCAGAGTAGTGGAAATGAGATCGATAAGGAACTTATCGATCGTGTTTTTAGGGAGGCTCATAATTTAAAAGGGGCATCAAGAGCTGTAAATCACATTCTCATTCAGGATATTTGTCAGTCACTAGAAACTGTTTTATCAAAAATACGAAGCGGTAAGTTGATTTTAACCCCTTTAGCTTTTGATGTGCTATATCACACCATAGATTTAATAAAGAAATTTTTACCTGAGGATGGAGAAGTTACAGAAGCTCAATCAAGGGAGGTTGCCCAACTTATTAAACAACTCGATTTAGTTGCTGAAGGAAAAGAACCTACACTCTTAGAAAATACTCAATCAGATTGTGAAGAGGATGAAATTCAAATAAATGAGGAATTTGTAGAAGAGGTCCTACATCAGGATTTTAGCGAAAATTTAACCATTAGAGTTTCCACAAATAAACTCGATAAACTTCTTCAACAGATAGAGGAAATGCTGACACTAAAAATAACGTCTGGTCAAAGACTCGATGCTGTAGAAGAATTGTTAAAAAAGTTCGAAAAATGGAACACACATAAACGTCGTATACAAAAAGATGTCCAGACATTAAAGCAATTGACAATCAAACAAGGAGGTATGCCTTTTAAGAATCTTTCGAACACTTTCAATACACTTGTTAGCTTTTTAAACTGGCAGGAAGAACATCTTAAAGAAATCCATGATATGATCCTTAAATTAAAAAAAGAATCATTACAAGATTATCGAATTAGTGGAAGTATTGTTGATAGCCTTTTCGAAGAAACAAAAGAAGTTCTCATGCAACCTTGTCAAACTCTTTTTGACTCCTACCCCAGAATGGTTAGAGATATTTCACGTTCAATAGATAAAGAGGTAGACTTAGAAATTCAAGGCGCTGAAATCGAAATCGATCGTAGAATTCTTGAAGAAATGAAAGATCCAATGATGCACCTTATTAGAAATAGTATTGACCACGGAATAGAATCAGCAGAACAGCGAAAAAAGGCCGGTAAGCCCGCAGTAGGAAGCATTGTCATAACAGTTACCAAAATCAGCGGTGGCAAAGTAGAATTAAGTATCAGGGATGATGGTTCTGGTGTCAATGTGGAGAAGGTTAAACAATCAGCATTAAAAAATGAGGTGATTCATCCTAAAGATTTAAAAGAGATGGATGACTCAGAAGCTATCATGTTGATGTTCCACGCAGGTGTATCAACAAGTGATATCGTAACGGATATTTCTGGACGGGGTGTTGGAATGGAGGTTGTAAATGAAAAAGTTGAAAAGCTTGGGGGAAGAGTATTCATTAATACGGAAAGGGATAAGGGGACGGAGTTTAAAATACACCTTCCCCTATCCTTAGCGACATTTCGTGGGGTACATCTGTTGGTTGAAGATCAGGGGTATGTCATCCCTACTCACTATCTTCTCAGAGTATTGAGAATATCCAAAGATGATGTCAGAACAGTAGAAGGAAAAGAAAGTATCAAATTTGATGGCAAATATATCTCATACGTAAAGTTGAGCAGTGTGCTAGGGTTCCAGGAAAATGAATCCAAAGGTGACTCAATCATCTATGTCCTCGTTGTAAAGGCTTTGGAGATCACACTAGCAATCGGAGTAGACAAAATTTTGAATGAACAGGAAATTTTTGTTAAGGGATTAGGTAAACAGCTTGCAAGGGTAAAAAATATTGCAGATGCTACAGTGATGGATTGGGGTAAAGTGGTACCCATTTTAGACCCGAGTGATATCGTAAAATCAGTCATTATAGGAGCAAAATCAACGACGTTACGTGCAAAAACGGTGAACAAGGGTCATGAGGAAAAGAAAAAAACAATTCTTATTGCAGAGGATACCGTTACAGCTAGAATGCTCCTTAAAAATATCCTTGATGCTTCAGGATATACAGTAAAAACCGCCATTGATGGTGTAGAGGCATTTTCACTATTATCTCAAGAGAAAATAGATTTGCTCCTCAGCGACATAGAAATGCCTAGAATGACGGGATTTGAACTTGTTGAGAAGGTTAGAGGAACTGAAAATCTTAAAGACTTACCCATAGTTCTTTGCTCATCACTATGTACAAAGGAAGATAAAGAGCGTGGTATTGCTGTTGGTGCTAATGCATACATTGTCAAAAGCAGTTTTGAGCAAAGTAATTTATTGGAAACTATTCAAAAGTTATTGTAAGAGGTTTGTAATGTATAGCCAGAAAGTAAAAGTTCTCATTGTTGATGATTCAAAGGTTTCTAGGGACCTAATGGGGTACATCATCGAGTTGGATGGTCATATTCAAGTTATAGGATATGCAGAAAATGGGATAGAAGCTCTGAACTTCATTAAAAGACAACGTCCTGATGTGATCATTACCGATATAGAAATGCCTGAAATGAATGGATTTCAACTGACCAGACACATTATGGATAGTGATCCTATCCCTATCATAGTCATCAGTGGTGTGTATAACCAGGCTGAAGTAGCTGTCGGTTTTGAAGCTATTGAAGCTGGTGCTTTAGCCATCATTGAAAAACCTAAAGGGCTGGGTGATTCACAGTGCATGGATACAGCACGATTTGTTACTGAAACGATCAAGATTATGTCGCAAGTTGCTCTCAATAAAAAAAATCCTCACCAATTAGAGGCTTCCAAATCAAGAAGCAGTGGGGTTACATTAGAATCGAGTATTACCTCTGACATTCAGGTTGATGCAATCGGTATTGGTGCCTCAATCGGAGGACCTAAAGCAATAAGGACTTTACTTTCACAGCTACCAAATAAATTTACGGTTCCCATCTTTGTTGTCCAGCACATCACATCTGGATTTATTGATGGATTTGTCAACTGGTTAAATGATTCCACTACTTTCCATGTTAAAATTGCTGAAAATGGTGAGAGGGCAGAACCTCAAAAGGTTTACATATGTCCTGATAAAATGGTTATGCGTGTAGATGCTAGAAAAAGAATTCAGCTTATTCCTATCGACGAGAGTGAAGAAAAGCTGAGTTCAATATCACAGCTTTTTGACTCTATGCACAATGTATATGGGAAAAACTGTGTTGGTGTTTTGCTTACTGGTGTAGGTAACGATGGTGCTCAGGAGCTATTGAAATTAAAAAAGAGTGGTGCGTTTACCATCGTACAAGATGATCAAACATCTGTAAACTTTGAACTTCCTAAATATGCTATCGATCTAGGAGCTGCCGAAAAGGTCCTACCTTTACAAACAATTGCTGTCACGTTAGAGCAGCTCGTTTTTAGGAAGTAGGAAAATATGAGTACAAGTAAAGTACAGGTTTTAATTGTTGAAGATTCACCAAGCGTACAGTTGTTACTGAAGAAAATCATTACTGAAGATCCCCATATGAACGTTTGCGGAGTCGTTTCTGATGGCAAAGAAGCAGTAGAATTTATTCAAAGAAATAGCCCTGATGTCATCACAATGGATATCATGATGCCCAAAATGAATGGTATTGATGCAACAAAAATGATCATGATGGAGAATCCGACCCCAATCGTTGTTATCAGTGCAAAATACAGCAAAGAAGATGTGAAAACAGGCTTTGAAGCGATTGAGGCAGGAGCAGTCTCCATTCTAGAAAAGCCTCCTGGCATGAAAGATCCCTCTTTTCAAATGATTGCAGCAAATATTCGAAAAACCGTTCGCTCTGTTGCTGGTATTAAGGTAATGACCCGGCGTCCACACCTAATGAAGGACCGAGAGGCACCGAAACTCTTTCCTCGAGCATCAAGAATTGAAGCTATCGCCATTGGATGTTCCCTGGGTGGCCCTCAGGCACTTCAAAATGTATTGGAAAATCTTCCAGACTCTTTTCCAATTCCAATATTTGTCGTTCAACATATAGCCGATGGGTTTGGTGAAGGATTTATTGAGTGGATGGATAAGTCTGTTCCTTTAAATGTCATCACCCCATCAGAAGGGGAAGCTCCAAAAGGTGGATATGTCTATATTGCACCTGATGACAAACATATGATTGTGACCAAGCAACAAAAGATATCTATCGTCGACTCAGCTCCGGTTAGTGGTTTAAAACCTTCGGTGTCTCTTCTCTTTTCTTCTTTCAGTCAGAGTTATGGGGAGAACGCCTTAGGCATTTTGTTAACAGGTATGGGAGCTGATGGTAGTAAGGAATTACTAAGTATGCATCAACAAGGGGCAGTTACTATTGCCCAAAACGAAGAGACATGTATTGCCTATGGGATGCCAGGGAGTGCAGTGAAGATAGGTGCTGTAAAGCACATTCTTTCTTTAGATGAAATATCTGACTATCTGTTAAGCCTCGGTAAGTAAGTTAGATGCTAGGAATAGCGTGATATTTTCTCTTCGAGATTCATTTAGCCACGAAGCTAGAAGTCGTTTCAAAAGAAGACGCTTCTTAGCCAGACTCTTGTCGATCATAAATAGGCCTTCACAAGGGTCGAAGTAATAAGCAATAGAGTTAAAAGAAACAATCCACACTACCACATGACTGGGAAATGCAAGTAGAAAGCACCCTTTCTCTAAACTAAGCATTGCATACAGAACCTCTGATCGACGACCAATCCATTGAGCGTATACTTTTAAATCAATCCCTACCATTTTCGCCACAGCAGTTTTTGCATCAATTAATAGTTGTTCATAGGGTTGATAGTCTTCCTCAAACTGTTTGGAGTATATTTTTTCGACTTCAATGATAGTGGTATATAATTCCTCATCGATCGAAATATTTAATTTTTGTAATTCCTGTATCGCATACTGTCGGAAATTACGTGGAGTACTTCTTTCTTTTCGATGTTTTAAAACAATCTTCAAAAAGATGTCTTCTGGAATTTCACAATTTGAATCTGTAATAATATTGGAAGAGAGATTTACTAGCCTCTTATCTGCTTTAGCTGAAGGTACGAGAAAATGATGATACAAGTTTTGAAGAGCAACAGCATTACAGCTAGCTCCTTTTAAAAAAAAAGAGCTTATTTTTTTGAGTTCACCTTTGTTTAATATTTCATGTTGTGAAATACGTGAGAGTAGTTCCATACTCATCCCCACACAACAACCGTTCATCATAGGGTTGAGGGTTATGTTCCTTGTAATGAGTACATCATGATCTTTACCAATTTTTTCTAAACAATCTACAGGAAGAGGAGACTTGATTGTTCCTCTATATACTTTGACTGCATTCTTTGAACCGATATTGCAGGATACAAACAGCAAGCTGTTAGAAGGTTGATGTACAAGTCTCCTCCATTTTCGATATCCCCAAGTTGTAAGTTCAACTAAGCATAATTTTGTTGGAACTTTGGGAGATATTGCATCGATCACAGAGAGGTTCCATGTATGCCAGAAAAAGCACCTGGTTGACCCATCCCGAAGGAACTTTGACCGAAGGGGTTGTGGCCTAAGTTTCTTTGACAAAAATCATCTACAATTTCATCATGTTCTTTTCTCGCTTCTTGAAACCACTCATCTCTTTCTTTATCCATCTGTTTAGAATGCTTCTCAAAGTTGTCATGGCCAGAATCTTTATCAAATTCTCTATCAAAATCCTTGTCAAGATCTTTCATTCCATCAATTATTAACGCTACTCCACAGGGGATAAAAATACAGGTAATAAAACAACATGCTCCCCAACCAATCGCACAACTACCATGGCAACGGCATTTCTCATATGTGTCTCCACAACAACCTCCTTCTACAATCGCATCCCTTCCTCGTTCATCTACTTTCATTGTTGTTTCGGTCGATGGTCCTAACATAACTTTTTGTGATGAACCGATCTTTCCTGCTTGAGATCTTTTTGGAACGGGGGGTTTGCTATTATTATCTATTTCATGTGTGGAGGTATCCCTTTCTATTTGCATTAAATTCTCCTGTGTATGTCACTAATAATTAGTATTATGTGATTGTTTTTTTGTGAATCTAGTCAAAGAGTTCGGAGGTACTGTAGCTCATTTTTTTAATTTGAACAAGTTTTATACGGTTCATGGGTGCAACTATTCAAATTTTAGCATCACCGAATAGTTCGCGCGGGGCTGTAGATTAATTGTACCGAATCAAGAATTTACACCTCTCTGTCGTGCTTTCAGCACTCGATGGTCTGGTTTACGTTCCCCTGGGGTTTCGGACTCGCTTCACTCGTCCTACACCCCAGGATAATAGCAAAAAAATTATTTAGTGCTGAAAGTACGACAGAGAGGTGTAAATTTCTGATTATACCGATCGTGATTCGAAATTTGGAATTTAGGCTTTCTCTTTGCCAAAAACCAAATTTTGAAACACGATCGGTAAGTAGGTATAAAAGGGCGGGAGAACTCCCGCCCATGAAAATTATGATAGTGCTGCGGCAGGTTCAGGCTTGACTTGACCTAACTGTTCAAGAAGTCCTAGGCGGTCCCAAGATTGCCAGATTTCTGTTATGGTATTATTTTCAGTTTTTAATATCATAATACCGGTAATTTCAATTTTATTTCCGGTTTTCTTGATACCTGGCAGATCTCCTCCATGAACTCCCTTTACAGTCCATCTTACGACTATTTTGTCATCAGATGTAAAGATATCATCTACAGTGCACTGCTTGTTTGGGAAAGCCCTTTGATAAGCTTGTTCCCTCTGCTTAAATGCTTGTAATCCTCCGCGAAAATTTGGTGCTGATGGATCGTAAAATTTAACGTTTTTATCAATACATTGATCAAGGTAATTTAAATTACCTTTATTAAATACTTCGTCGAATAACTCCTTCACCATTTTTTGCGCTTCTTGATTAGCCATAAAGGTTACCTCCCTGATTTGGACCTTAGGATGAGAACGTGTATCTCAAATTAGTTAAACTTGCGTAATTATTATGGTATTAGGTGGCAGGGGGTTCTGCCAAATGCTAAAGACTACCTCTCATCAAGGTCATGTTCTTCATTTTCT
>JBCDHL010000051.1:0-8359 GCA_038750095.1 Chlamydiota bacterium | reverse complement strand
AGTGTACAGCAATCGTAATATAGTAAACTACTGACACGCCAAAAAAATAATATATTCAGAGAATTTAACGAAACATTTTCTCTGAAATTGCAACAGACAGGAAATCACAACTTAGCTTATCACCTACTTTCAAAGCCCTTCAATATTAATTAAACTAGCTAAACCGAAATAGTAATCCGGGCACTGGCACGCACTCGGGCATGGACACGAGCAAATCTTCAACTTGTTTGGGTATACATCTATTCGAGTATTGAGGTTATTGTTCAAAAAAGATATGATATCACTACTAAAATTATCTACTGGGACCACAAACATGATCACTTTTCAAGAACTCATTAACCGGCTTTCTAACTACTGGGAAGAACAGGGATGTATCATCCATCAAGGCTATGATATGGAAGTTGGTGCCGGAACGTTTAACCCTGCGACATTTCTTCGAAGTCTCGGTCCGGAACCCTACCGCGCTGCTTATGTCGAGCCAAGCCGCCGCCCTACAGATGGACGCTACGGAACAAATCCCAATAGGGCACAACATTACTTCCAATATCAAGTGGTCATGAAGCCTTCTCCCCTAAACCTACAAGAGCTATACCTAGGTTCCTTGGAAGCAGTAGGCTTCAACTTACAAGATCACGACATTCGCTTCGTTCATGACGACTGGGAAAACCCAACCATCGGGGCCAATGGTTTAGGTTGGGAGGTGTGGATGGATGGGATGGAAGTGACCCAATACACCTACTTCCAAAACGTGGGTGGCCAGGTCTGTAAACCGGTCACAGGAGAGCTATCATACGGGATCGAACGACTGGCGATGTACATTCAAAAAGTCGATAGCCTCTTCGATCTCCAATGGAATGAGCATGTCACATATGGTGATCTTTACCAGCGTAATGAAAAAGAGTTTAGCCATTACAACTTTGAAGAGGCCAATGTCGAAATGTGGTTCCGACATTTCGACGATTTTGAAAAAGAGGCAAAGCACTTAATCAACACAAAGTATCCTCTCCCAGCATATGATTTCGTGATGAAGGCTTCACACGCCTTCAACATGTTGGATGCTCGCGGCGTGATCTCTGTGACTGAACGCACGGGATATATCACGCGGATACGAAACTTAGCTACCGGCATTGCAGAATGCTATCTCGAAAGTCGCCAGGAACAAAACCATCCCTTGATTGGACGATTTACGAATCAAAAATCGGGTGAACACCACCTGGCTCCTGTCAGCCACAAAATCGACAACGAACTCTTACAAGCAAAACCCAACCAGCGTGAAGATTACGTCTTGGAAATTGGATCGGAAGAACTTCCTCACTCGTTTGTAAATATAGGTTGCCGCAACCTTGAGAAACTGATGCGGAAACTCCTTAATGAAGAGGAGATCCCTTATGAGTCGATTACAATGTATGGCACCCCTCGCCGCCTGACTGCTTATGTCCACAACCTGGCTATGGCTAAAGAGACCAAAAAAACAGAGCGTCGTGGTCCACCCCTAAGTAATGCTTTTGATGAGTCGGGTAAAATCACTCCAGCAGGAGCAGGATTCCTCCGCTCGATCAACAAATCACCGATGAGCCTGCAGGAAATACGCGATAACAATGATCCTGACATTTCTATTTGTGAAGTCAAAGGCAACGAGTACTTATTTGTTGAGTTGACGATTCCAGGACGCGCTACTGCTGATATATTGGCTGAAAATCTTCCCGACTTAATTCAGAATATCGACTTCCCGAAAAAAATGCGCTGGTCCGACCTCGATATTACCTACGCACGTCCTCTGAGATGGTTTGTCTCTCTCTTTGGAAGTCACGTTGTTCCATTTTCTATTGCACATATCACTGCCGGTCGTGAATCATTTGGCCATAGACAGCTGCATCCATGGTCGTTTGCTATCGTTAAAGCTAATGATTATCTACCGATCCTTCATGATCACAATGTCATGGTCGACATCAACGAAAGAAAAAAATACATTAACAAGCAACTGGATGAGATCGAAGTGAGCGTCAATGGTGTCGTCATTGAAAGAGAACGCGTCCTGAATGAAGTCGTTAATCTTGTGGAGTGGCCAAGATGTCTAACCGCGACGTTCGACAGCGAATTCCTCAAAGCCCCTAAAGAGGTACTGATCTCTGAAATGGTCGAGCACCAGAAATACTTCCCGATCGAAAAACGCGATGGAACTCTCAAAAATACCTTTGTAATTACCTCTAATACAAAGCCCACAGGCCGCGTGCAGGAGGGAAATCAAAAAGCTCTGAGCCCACGACTTGCCGACGGGGTTTCTCTATATGAAATTGACCTCAGCGTTTCCTTGGAAGAGTTCAATGAAAAACTCAAGCACATCACCTTCCAAAAACAACTCGGAAGCATGTACGAAAAAGTTCAAAGGTTAATGAAACATGTTGAAGTCCTCCAAGATAAACTAGCCATTAGCAATAAGGAAAAAGTTCACCGCGCCGCTCTGTTTAGTAAAAGCGACCTGGCATCGAGAATGGTGTTTGAGTTTCCTGAGCTACAGGGATTAATGGGTCGTTATTTTGCCGAAGCAAACGGAGAAGATCCTGAAGTCGCACAAGCAATCGATGAGCACTGGATGCCTCGCGGAGATAGCGCACCTCTACCAGAAACAGAGACTGGAGTGATTTTAAGCTTGGCTGACAAGATCGATAATCTGATTGGATGTTTTGCGGTAGGCTTAAAGCCGACCTCATCCAGCGATCCCTATGCCCTAAGAAGACAAACCCTAGGGATCATTCGTATTCTGATCGAAGGACAATACCGTCTTCCAATTCGTGAAGTGCTAGTGCAATGCTTTCAAAACTTTCCTAAAGAGGTTCGCATCAATCACCCAAAAACTGTCGACGAAATCCTTCAATTCATGATCAATCGTATCAAAACGGTCTTTATCGACTACGGCGTCAGTAAGGATGAAGTCGAGGCCAGCGTATCAATTGGGTTTAGCGATATTTTCGACATCTACTGCAAAGTAAGAGCCTTGCACCTGTTTAGATCGTCCGATAATAAATTTCCTTTATTATTTGAAGTCTACAAAAGAGCGAAGGGACAGGTTAAGGAACAGAAAATCACCTCGTTTACCGACACATTACTAAAAGAAAATGCTGAAACTGTACTACACAACCTCTTGAATGATACTCAAAAACCTTTTGACGACGCAATGAGTCGTCATCAATATGACGAAGCCTATACAATGATTGCTTCGATTCAACCTGCACTTGCATCGCTCTTCGATGAGGTTAAAATCCTTGATGACGAAAAAGAGATTCGCAACAACCGGCTAGCTTTGCTGCAACGGGTCTTCAATCGTTTCGATCGACTTTTGGATTTCAGTAAAATTCAAGAAAAGTAGACAACGGACTATTTGAGGAAGCGCTCGTTCTCTGATGCTGGAGGGATAATGCAAATGTCTTGGCGAAAAAATCGATGTCTGTTGCCGGCAACGATCCAGTATCCCCAATCGTACAAAAATGCAGGAAGAAAACTTAACCATCCTAAAAGCTTCCACTTCCCCCCCAACAACCACATGATACGAAAGGCTGCTTTCCCGTAAATAGTGAGCTTTTCGTTTTCCGTAGTATAATTTTCTATGAGAATAACACTATCCGCTTGTTTAACATCTTCGGGTACGTCCCTAAGTTCTTTTGCTGAAGTTTCACCTTGCAGTGGTGCGAAGAGAAAGATCTTCTTTTTATCAGCCTCTAGAACGATCTGGACAACACGGTCACAAAGCCCGCATTCTCCATCATAAAATACAAGGTGCTGCTTCTTCATGTTGGAGAACCTCAACCGCTGGTTTTTGAATAGTAATCTTTGGCGGCTCTCTCTTCAATTCATCGAATTGCTTGACAAGCTCTAGTACCGCCTGATCTTCGTACTTGCCGCTTTGGATTTTCACTTTTATCTCTTCGCGCTTCTCCATCCAGTTTCGATTGAGAATTTTTTGAACGGTCTCAACGAACATTTCATCGGTTTTTTCTTTATTGACCTTTTTTTGGAGAAGTTCAGCGAGGACGAGCTGCCCTTCAGCATCATCTAGTAGACTGACAAGTTGCAGCAGATCACAGGTATGTTCTTTGTCGGTATGGTCCATAAAAGCTTTATAGATGTCGCGACAAACTCTTACGTGTAACTCATCGATAGGCAGATTTTCTCGTGCTATATCAACGAGCCAAGGCATACTTCCCCCCATTAAAAGAAGCCAACGAAGAAAATCCGTTTCGAGAATACGATCGGGATCGATACTTTGCAAACCGATGCTCGCCTGTTTTTTGATGTATACATTCGGCACGTGCTGCTGACCAACCCCAACAATATTCTCGGGAACGTGAGTGAGATGAGCAAGTTTTCTGAGACTCTCATGAACCATGAGCGGATGATCCCACTGTCTAATTTGTTGAATTAGCGTTTGGATCATCTGGTTTTTACCCGCAGGAGATTGAGCATCATGGTTTTTAGAATAATAGTTAACCATGAAAGTCAAGTAATCTTCACTCTCTGCGACGAGCTTCATCATCGCTTCAGGCCCATGCTGGCTAAGATAAGAATCTGGGTCACCACCGGCTGGTAGTTTGGCAACAAAGACGTCAACTCCCTCTTTCTGAAAGAAATTACCGATTTTACTAGCGGCTTCAAGTCCTGCATTGTCAGAGTCAAGAGCTAAATATACTTGCTGGACGCCCAGGTTCAGCAGTTCACGCACATGACCATCACCAAATGCCGTACCTTGCCCTGCAACCGTGATATTGAAACCACATTGTATCATCCGTAATGCATCGACTTGGCCTTCAACAACGATAGCTTTACGTTCTTTGGCGATTCTTCGCCTACAGTGATTCATGCCAAAAAGGACACGAGACTTTTTAAAGAGCGGGGTTTCCGGAGTATTCACATACTTGCCACCAAAAGTGTCCTCTTTATATTTCCTAGCAGAGAAACCAATCACGTAGTTACCAGGCGCATGAATAGGAAAAGTGATTCTATCATAGAAAAAGTCACGATAATTTTTAGGTTCCCTTTCTGAAAGCAACCCTGCCTCGCGCATAACCTCATCAGAAACGAACTTGCTATGCATGAATTTGCGAAAAATCCCCCGCTCTTTCGGTGCTAGTCCGATCATAAAGTGTCTGATAAAATCAAGATCTATCCCACGTTGGTACAGATAGTTAAGAGCCTGATGACCTTCCGGGGTATGAAGAAGTGAGAAGTGATAAAACCGTGCAGCGATATCAAGAGCTTCTTTTAACTTCGCCGTTGCAGGCCCCTTTGGCTGTCCAGACCCCTCAACGACCTCTAAATGTACGCCAAATTTTTGTGCGAGACTTTCTACAGCTTCGTGAAAAGACATTTTCAGGTGAGTCATTAAAAACTGGATGGCATCACCATGTGCACCACAACCGAAGCAATGGTAATGTGAGTCTCCTCTGTTGACGACGAAGGAGGGAGATTTCTCATCATGAAAGGGACATAGAGCCTTATAAGCTGAACCAGCACGTTTCAAGTCGATATGAGAAGATATCACTTCGATGATATCCACTCTTTGCCTCAGGGATTCTAGACTTTCCTTTTTATAGATAGGCATAAAGTACGATTCACTCTGTCATTCATGAATACTGACATTTTGCCCTAATGAAAGATTGTCATCAAGAAGGATTACCTTGTAAGCTCATCACTAAAGTTTCCATCACGACGACCAGGCCATGAAGAGGCTGGATCGTCACCATATTCTTCGCGAACGCAGCTATGTTGGTAGATTGTGCGGTAACGATAATAGCGACACATTGGATTATAACCACAAGGCTTTTTTCCGTTGTTAGACTTACATTCACATTTTTCCGGACAGCTATCCTCCCTTTCTTCACACCGATCGCAATCCTCGCCGTAGCTCAATGAAAAAGTTAATAGTCCGCAAATCAATAGGTAGATCATTTTTTTACTGATTGCCATGGGTAGCCTCCCTTGTCACTATTTCCTTAAATTTTCACTATGTCTTCTAAAGTTTTTTTTCACAATGATTAATCATCTTGAAAGATAACCCCCAATACAGGTATTAAATAATCTTTTGGAAAGTTTGAATCCTATGAGTCGATACTTGAAGCATACCTATCATGTTTTACTATGTGCCCTTCTGTTTTTCATTGGTACTTCTCCTCTAGAGGGAATGTACCTCAACAAAGGAATACCATTAGACCTCACTCACTACTGTTTCTTTGATCTGGGACCAACAAACTTAGCAGAGCGTTGTCTTGATAGGCACTGCTGGCCCATGTCCCTTGCACCACGTATTAACATCAACGGCCAAGTCATCGGAAATCGCGGCGAAAGAGGATTTGTTTGGACTAAACACCAGGGTTTTATCACTTACTCACACGATGGGTATTACACCTGTTTTGTGGATATCAATAATGATGGCACCGTCCTTGGAATGGTCAAAATCAACGATGAGTATAGCGAATGGTTTTTATGGACCGAACATCAATGCATTCGTGAGGGGCGGGCCCCTTTTCTCCTCTGTGACAAACAGTATAGTAACCACGTATACCTTAGAGCACTTAATGACCATGGGAATATCGTCGGTGCTCGCCTAGATGAATGCGGGTGTTACCGTTCAATCTTTTGGGATGAAAAGAAGTGCATTCGAGACCTACCCTACCCACTGCTATGGGATATTAACAACTCTAATTACATGCTCGGGTCAGAACCTATGGAGTTTCGCGAACAACCGATCACCTGGCATATTAAAGGAGGCATGAATGTCATCAATGATGACCGTCGCTTTGGCAAGCCATATAACATCAGATCGTTTTTTAATCCGGTGATCGCTGAAGATACAAGCGTCTATGGCAATTTCATCGCAAACAAGTGGGGCTCCAACTACACTTACGCCTACATGTGGAATGCTTGTGATGCTATATTCAGACCGCTAGATTTAAATCAAATGTTAATCTCTTCTGTAAATAAGTGTCATGTATTAGTCGGCACTCTTCAAGGACAAGCAGTGATGAGCAAAAACCATGGCCCACCTATCCCTCTAGTATCACTAGTTATTAACAAACCAAGTGGGTGGCAACTCATAAATGCCACTGATATTAACGACAAAGGACAAATCGTTGGCTGGGGACGAAAATCAGGTGAAATTCGTTTTTTTATGCTTGATCCTATAAGATAGCAGGCCTAATCGAATTCTACCCCGGATTGAAAATGGCAATAGAACCAAACCACGACTTATCAGAAAATAGTTCTCTATATGAACTTGTAAACAATAAGAAAAGGCATGATTATTTAACAAAGCATGAGCTTACCTGGCATTATGCTTTTAATGTGCGTGAAATCTCGAAAGCACATGAAGATACCTTAAAATGGATACCTATCAAACTCCTCAAAAATGCTAGTTTGATAGTTTACTTAAATTCAAAATATGCACGCTTATCTGATCGCGACTTTTTACAAATCAACAGCTTAAAAGAAGAGCTTTTGTATTACGATGGGTCTATTGATGAACGGACCCTATTTATTAGTAAAAGGCTTGACGGCATTCAACCCCAAAACAGTGACCAGTCTCCCGAAATAAGGAAGGCTATACAAAACGGAAAATTAACTCTCAAAAATATGCTGGTTATAACGAATGAAAGTGACTTAGACGAACTATCTAAGTATGAATTGGGAGAACACAAGAAATTTGACTTAACCCTCCTTTCTAGTAACCAGAAACTGGCAATTAAGGGAAATGAGCTATTTTCACGCATGGTAAATATGCATAAAAGAGATCATCTTCAAGAATTCCTTCCAGAAATGAACCCAAAAGAGCTCAATGAGAAAGTTTTGAACTCCAAAATAATTAACCTTTCTAATTTACCCTATGGAATTCTTCCTATTCTTGACCACTCTAAACTAAGCGATCATCAATTTGCAGAACTGTTTCGAGACCGTAATATTAGGGAATTAGACAAAGTTGAAATGGATCAGAGTAAACTTAGGGATCTGGTTCATAGGATCATTCGCACAACTACGATATTACGTGAGGTAGAAGTTAATATTACGTTTTGTGATAGTCTCTTCAATAGAAAGAAGATGGTTCCTATACTCGATGTCGACAGAGTCCATTATTTACCCATTCACATTTTCAAAATCATAGACTACACTTCCCTCAACAAAAAAGAGCTTTTTCACATTTTCCATCTTGGCACTAAAGAACACTATGAAAAAATGGGTCATGTGTTCAGTACTAACAAAAACGTGCTTATAAAATATCACTTATTTCCAGAAGGTAGCGATGGTAATCGTTTTTGTGAAAAAAAATCGAAAAGCGATCAACAGTATAAGAATTGCGTAAGGCTCTTGGAGT
>JBCDHL010000050.1:0-8503 GCA_038750095.1 Chlamydiota bacterium | reverse complement strand
GATTCATTTCACCATGGTACCGACAAAGCTTTTAAGGTTTTTTCCACTCACTCATTAACTGGATTTTTTATGATGTTTGGTTGGGTTGGACTTGCTTGCTATAAGCAATATGGAATCTCAAGCACTCTATCGATCTTGGTGGCTTCTGTATCAGGTGTTTTAATGATGGTTGTTACTGTTTATCTATTTAAATTAGCTGCCCTTTTAGTGAGCTCTGGAACAAAATTTCATATCGAGGAATCGCTAGGAAGGCGTGCCACCGTTTATCAGAAAATCCCTGCAAGTGGAGTAGGAAAAATTCAAATTACAGTCAATGGGTATCAGCGTGAAATTTGTGCGGTATCAGAAAACCATCAGGAAATTGGCTCGTTTACCGAGGTCACCGTGAAAAAAGTAATCGATAATCAGATGGTTGCTGTTATGCCTAATTTTGAAGATAATTCAGTATAAAAGTTTTTAATAATAAGGAGATATTATTCATGGATCCCAACAATTTAAATTTTGCAATGACATCACTTTTGGTTTTTGCTCTTTTTGTCTTTGCCACAATTATATTTCTTTCGAAACTATATCGTCGATGCCCCTCAAATAAAATATTAGTTGTATATGGTAAAGTTTTTGGTAACCAAGCTGCAAAATGTCTGCATGGTGGGGGTACATTTGTCTGGCCACTCATCCAAGACTACGCATACTTAGATCTTACTCCAAGAACTATCCATATCCCATTAACAGGAGCTCTATCCTTTCAAAATATCCGTATTAACGTTCCAAGTACTTTTACTGTTGCGGTAGACACAACAGAGGCTACGATGAACCAAGCTGCTGTTAGGCTCCTTGGGTTAGACTCAAAAGGAATTGAGTCTATGGCAGTAGAAATCATAACTGGACAGCTCCGCCTTACTGTTGCTTCATTAAGAATCGAAGAAATCAATCAAGATCGTGAGAGATTTTTAGAATGTATTCGGCATAATATTGAACCGGAACTTAGCAAAATCGGATTATCATTAATCAACGTAAACGTCACTGACATCACAGATGAGGCAGAATACATCGAAAGTATCGGTAAAAAAGCTGCTGCTACCGCAATCAACCAGGCAAAGATTGATGTCGCCGAACAAGAGAAGCTTGGTGATATTGGAAAATCATTAGCAGAAAAAGAAAGACGCATTCAAGTCGCCACCTATCAAGCTCAAGCTGTTGAAGGAGAAAATCAATCCAAAGCTCTTATTGCAATGCATAACGCTGAGTTAGCAGAAAAAGAAGCGGAAGCTGACCAGAGAAGTCAAATTGCAGATCAGAATGCACAAGCAAAAATTCAACACGCCAAAGCTGAAGCTGAATCCAAGCGCCTCGAAGCAGAGCAAGTGGTTCCAAAAGAAATTGAAAAGCGAAAAATTGCTATCGATGCTGAAGCGGTAGCAGAGAAGGCAAGAAAAGAGGCACAAGGTCAAGCTGATGCAATTCTTTCTATTAAACAGGCTGAAGCTGAGGGTACACGCAAATTATTGGAAGCAAAAGCAGAGGGTTATCGTGATCTTGTTTCAGCCTGCGGAAACAATGCTCATGAAGCAGGAATCATGCTCATGATCGAAAAACTCGAAGAAATTGTTAAATTACAAACAGAGGCTATCAAAAATTTAAAAATCGACAAGATTACGGTCTGGGATAGCGGACAAGGTACTAATGGTAGCTCAACGGCAAACTTTGTTAGTAGCTTAGTTAAATCTCTTCCAGCTTTACATGATGTTGCTCAAATGGCAGGAATGGAGCTTCCCGAGTATTTAGGGAAGATCAAGGAGGTTAATGGTGAGGCAATGTTACAACCTGAGCCGTCTGAGATAAATCATCCTAAAGGTGAATAATTTGACTTATACTCCTTCCGGTTCAATGACACTCAAATCGGAAGGATTATATACCGATCGTGTTTCACAATTTGGTTTTTGGCTCTAAGAAAGCGAATTTCTGAAACACGATCGGTATAAGGTTTATGAAGATGATATTATTTTTTACTAATTTTATTACTTAGAGGTCTTTCTATGATTCATATTAACCCTGGTTATAATGATGATTTTTCTTCATATGATTCATATGAGGAATTTGATCAATGGGCTGAAGTTAAGGAAGCCCTTGATCAAGAGGATTATCCTGAAGCTGTAAATTTAATTATTGAAGTGTTAGATTCGGATGAAACTTGGGACCATCCAGAAAAGATTGGCTTAGCTTCTGATGATTTTCAAGGTATATTAGCACGCTTTTTTACTAATAGTCGGAGCAATTTTGATAATCTTATTCCAAAACTACAACAACATGTTCAATTTGAATGTGGAGATCATCACTTTTTATTGATCCTCCATGAAAACGATGGTAAATCTTCAGGTTTTCTTGAATGGACAGAACTTTCTCAGTTTACTTATTCAGACGGTTTAATTGTGGTTCAATCCTTTCCCAGTGATCTTTATCATATAAATTATGGCTCTGGTTTAGACTATAAAACTGAAGGGTATTTAGAGTTAGCGAGGCTGCACCCCGACCATGCTGATGCATGTTTAGAGCTAGCAGAAGCACACTTTCAAGATAAAATCATCGAGCATTCCTCTGATGATGAATATCACTTCAAATTGATTTTTATCTTAGGTCAGATAGCAGCATTTCACGAAGAGAAGTGTGACCTTCCTGCCCTCGAAAGAATGACTAATATGATTAACAATACTGTCCAGGATGTTGAAACAAAGAATCGATATCTTAATTTTCTTCAAGAATTTTCAGTGGAAGTAGAATACGAATAAGAAAGGCTATACCCAAACAAGTTTAAGATCTGGAATTTTGAAGAACCACTAATAATCGGTGTTTTGTTTTTTTACCGCATACAAAGCGAATATATGGCCTGAAAGGGGCATGGAAAGGAAAAGAAAAAAGATAGCTAGTAAGATCTTTATACAGGCTACAGGCTTCTCTGTTTCTATTAATAAGCCTATTAACATTAGAGAAACACCTAAAGTTAAGGCTTTTGAAATTGCATGTGAGCGGCAAAGAGCATCTGGTAAGCGTAAGATACCAAGTCCACCGATAAAAACAAACAGTACGCCAATAAAGACAAAAACTGGAGTTATAATGGTTGTCATGACTCTCTCTCCTCTTTTTCTCTAAACAAAGAATCCATAAAAGCAAGTGTCGTCGTAAAACCTAGCAAACAAAAAATGATCAACACTTCAATATAGTAAGAAGTTTTGAGTTGTATTGAATATAAAATGACTGCTGCGGCTACACAAACAGTGATAAAGTCAAAAGCTAGAATTCGGTCCAGTGTCGTGGGGCCTTTGACAAAGCGTATCGCTCCGATGATGACTGCAAGGCAGATTAGGATATCGCATAGGTAATAAAACCAATCTATCATCGTGTGAACCTCAAAATCTTTTTTTTGTATTGATTAGTAATTTCCTTTTCTGTTTGTACAGGATCTATAAAGTGAAGACTGTGAATGAGCAGAGAGGAATTACTCGGGGACACATCTACTGTAATTGTACCGGGTGTCAAACTAATAACGTGGGATAACAGTAGAGTTTCCATTTTGGATAAGCTTGAGGTGTCGTACGAAAAAGTAGAAGGATTAATTTTTGATTTAGGAACAAATAGTATAATTACTGCCACCTCAATATTTGCTTTAATAAATGCGTATAAGAAAATGACAGCAAACTGAAGAAAAGCCCAAAATCGTCTTGTGTAGTCAAGTTGTTTCACAACAATTGAGTAGATGCTGAGTAATACCAAACCTATTAAGTATCCTAAAATTACTTGGAAAAGGCTAACATCTCGTACTAAAACAGACCAGAAAAGCGCAATAATCATATTGATGCAAAATGGTATCATGCTTTTTACACTCCTTTTCCTGTTTGAGCATAAACGGCTTCTCTGTAGAGAGACTGGTCAAAAAGTTGTTCGCTAGCTTTTGATCCAGCCTCTATAAAGAACTCTGCACAAAAAAACAGTAATAAGGAGGTGATTACCAGTATAAGGCTTGAACTGATCAGGCCTTTTGTCTTAACAGAGTGCGCTGCTTTGAGAGGTCCCATGAAGGCTAAAGTCCATATTTTGATCATACTGAAAAAAGTAAATAAGCTGGTAACGATACCAATTGCTGTTAACGCCCAATACTCACTTCTCGCTCCTTCAGCAATAATGAGATATTTGCCCCAAAAACCGCTTAGAGGGGGGATGCCAGCTAGCGACATCGCTTGGATAAAAAACAAAAAACCACCAAATGGAATGAGTTGCCAAAGCCCCCCCATTTTTTTTAATGAGTCAGAACCAAAACACTGCTGACCGATACCGCCGAGTAAATAAAGAGATGATTTTACTAGAATGTTATGCAAAGCAAAATAAATGCCTCCTGCAATGGCTTTAGGAGTAAACATGGCAAGTCCAAAAATCATATACCCAGTTTGGCTCAGGATATGATAGGACAAAATACCTTTAATAGATTGTTTTCCAACAGCACCCATAACTCCCAACAGCATCGTAAATCAAGCAACCACACCGGCTGTAATGTATAGTTCATTGAGGTTGTGGGGAAGCATTGTCACAAATAGTCGAATCAAGATATAGAACCCTACCTTTGTTAATATACCACCGAATAGCCCTGCGAGGCTTGGTGGTAGGATAGGATAGCTGTCAGGTAACCAGAAATATAGGGGGAAAATACCAGCTTTTAAGCCAAATATCAGCAATGCTAGAAATCCTAAGATATAGACTTGTGGTTCATGGTCCAGTTGACTTAATACTGAAGCAGCACCTGCGATGTTCAAGTGTCCTGTAAAAGCATATAAACAACCAGCCATGACTATTAGTAGAAAGCTTGCTGCCATACTCAATGTCATGTAGTCGAACATTCTATGAAGCTTGTCTTTACTAGCACTTAACGCCATCAAAGCGTACGAAGCGCAAAGCATGATTTCGATACCAACAAAGAGGTTGAAAAAGTCACCCGTAAGTAGTGATAGGGTGACTCCTGTTTGTAACAAGAATATTAGCGGGAGCCTTGTTTTGGATTCAACGTGTGATTGTTCTTCGTAAAAACTGTATAGTAGGGCCGAGAAAAAGACGGTATTCATTGAAAGCAAAAATAGTGCTGACATTGTATCCATCACAAGGACGATCCCATAGGGAGCTTTCCATCCGCCTATTAGCGAGACTGATATGTTACCTTGTAAACTTTGGTAAAGACCAAATCCTGATAAAATAAGTGAGCAGAAAAGAGTGAGGATGGAAATAGCGTTTCTTTGGAAACTCGTCTTTCTCCACAAGATCAATATCACAGAAGTGAGTAATGGGATAAGAAAGAGAAGTTGTGGAATGTAAGTGAAAATATCCATTATTGCTTTCCCCCTTCACCCTTTGAAGAGGCAGCGATGAGATATACGATCGTAGCAATGAGTGCCAATAATCCTAAACCGATGACGATTGCCGTCAAGATCATCGCTTGGGGTAACGGATCGACAAATGGACTCTCAATCCCTTTTGATAACAGCGGCGCTACTTTTTGATAAGGGTCTCCTGAAGTAGAGAGTAAAAATACATTCGCCCCACTTGAAAGAAGAACAAAACCACAAATGATATTTAAAAGAGATTTGTCAAGGAGTAAATACGCTGCGAATGAGAAAAAAGCAAAAATAACGATGAGTATGTCAATAGGCATTTGGATCCCTCCTGGAAAGTCTCGTGCGCATACTCAGGTATATTCCAACAGTAACGCTTACCACAACGAAGTAAACACCAATATCAAAAAGCAAGGGTGTTGGAATATTCCATGGGTAATGTGTTAGCATATACTTCGATAACAAAAAGGGAGTAGTTGCGACAACAATCATGAGTAATAAACCAATAGCCGCAAGTTTTTGTGCTCTAAACCAAGAAAGCGATAAAATGTCTCTAGTTTGTGTATCCATACAGAGAAGGATAAACGATATCCCTGTTGCTAAACCAGCAATGAACCCTCCACCAGGTTGATTATGCCCACGGAGTAGAAGGTACAATGCGTAGATATTCACTAGCCAAAAGAAACAGGTAATCATTGGTTTCAGAATCGATGAGGGAATAAGCTTGATCACTTTAGGAGAAGTAGAAACTTGAAGTAAACTCCAAATAGCCATGGATGCGATGACTAGAACAGCAGACTCACCAACGGTATCGAGCCCACGATAGTCAACCAGAATAATATTCACTAAGTTCTTTCCTTTTGCAAGAGTGAGTGCGTTACTAATAAAAAAGTCATCTATTCCCGAGTCTACACCACCCTGAAAAAACACCCATGAAGCACTAACCGCAGCTATCCCTACGCACACTGATAGTGTGACTCGTGGAACTGTACTCAGTACGATCTTTCGCGGAGCGGCTCTGTTCGAAGCTAAAGCGAATACCATGATGAGAATCATCAAAGTAATCACCTCTACCAGTAACTGCGTAATCGCTAAGTCTGGAGCCAAAAAATAGACAAAATAGAGAGTGAGAAGAAACCCAGAAATTGACAATGAAAGTAACTTTGCCATAGGTAATCGGAAAAATGTCACAGCTGCAACGGCAAATAAAATAAAGACACTAATTGCTAAGCGAACCGAGTGAATGATCAGGTTCTCATGAGGAATCGTTTCAAGAGATAAAGGCCAGAATATTGCCAAAACAAAACCAAGGAGTAAAAGCCCAACCTTGATAGATTGCGAGTCGGGATGTATGAAAGAGGTAAATCGATTAGCAAAAGTTGTTAGTCGTTCAATATTATTATCGCAAAATCCTCCCCAGTCTGGAATTTTATGATGATGCCACCAGAGATTGGATTTTTCGGCAATGAGAAATAGTCCGACACCGAAAAGTAAAATACCGATGCTTACGACCGTTTCAAATTTCCACCCATGTAATAACTGAAGTGATGTAGTAGTCTCCAAATGTAGTGATGAAACAAAAAAGCTACCGGTAAACATTTCTAAACCAGCAGGCCAAATGCCGAATATAAAAGCTAAAGCGCTGAGAATAAATGGGGAAATTTGTATTGCGTAACCAGGATGGTTGACCTTGAACTTATCTCCTTTTGGGGAACGGATGAAAAGATGGGCAAAGATTCTTACAGAAAAAGCTACTTTAAAAATCATCGTAGCTACCAGCAGTAACACAATAGAATAAAGTCCAGGATGCCAGTCTCTTTCAAACAAGTCACTGAGAACAAGTTCTTTGCTGAGGAAGCCTGTAGTGCCAGGGATACCAGCCATTGAACCTGCAGCCAAGAAACAGGTGACTGTCACCAATGGCATGTGTTTCCAAAGTCCACCTAAATAACGTATATCGCGTATTCCCGTTGCTTTTTGGATGATGCCCACCAACATGAAAAGGCTGCCTTTATATAAGGCATGATTAAAGATATGGATGAAGTCATATTTGACACCAGCGGTTCCTCCTAATCCATAAAACCCCAAAAAGAAACCGAGTTGACTGATTGTTGCATAGGCTAGAAGTTCCTTGAGGTCATTGGCCAAAAGAGAGAGGACTGCGCCAAAAAGCATCGTACTAAAGCAAACAACCATTACAGTTGGTGCCCATATTTCAGAAGTTTGAAAGAGGGGGTAAAAGCGTGCTGTAAGAAAAATTCCAAGCTTTACCATTGTTGCAGCATGAAGAAATGAGCTCACTGGAATTGGAGCGACCATCGCCTTGGGTAACCAAAAATGAAAGGGGAGTTGTACAGATTTCCCAAAGATCGCAATCAAAAAGAAAATCATGATGAGATAGCTCCAGAAAGGATGGTCAGTGTAATTCATCCCCATCTCAATAATTTGACTCCATAGGTAGGTGCCATCCAAAATACCTATGAGAATGATCGCGACAAATAAGAAAATGCCCGTTAAAAATGTCGTCATAAATGCAAGGCGTGCATTATTTGCAGCTAAAGTGTCCTGTCTATAATAACCAATGAGTAGAAAGGAAAAGATACCGGTCATTTCCCAAAAGAGATAGAGAAGAATAAGGTTATCTGAGAATATGACGCCAAGCATCGATCCCATAAATGAGGTCAAGCAACAATAGAACCTACCCAACCCCTCTTCATTAGGATCCATGTAGTAGTTGGCATAGATATTAACGAGGATACCCATGCCAGTGACCATGATTCCAAAAAATAGAGAGAGGCCATCGACGATCAAGGATATGTTCACTCCAATTGATGGAATCCATGGAATATTGACAAGCAGTGTTTCGTTGTAGGGAAGGGTGTCCCATATAAAAAGTATGCAAATTAGAGAAGTGAAGGCTATAGAAGAAGAAATAAGGCCTAAATTTCTTATTTCGAGCTTTTGGAGCCATAGAAAAAGAAGACCTGCAAAAAGAGGCAGGGCTATGGCTGTAACGATCAAGGCTTCGCTCATGATAATAGGCTCGAAAAAAGGTCTTCCTTCCACCACGCTATAAGATGAGTGTGATTTATGTAAAGGCATATAGTGGCTCGACTTTGTACATTTTCTGG
>JBCDHL010000049.1:0-8524 GCA_038750095.1 Chlamydiota bacterium | reverse complement strand
CAATATTGTTTCTATCTTCCATACTTAAAGTGGCTTGTAAAAAGCCGTTACCGACATTTAAAACAAATGGCGATAGCTCTGTTTTATTCCTTTTTAGCTGCAAGCTAATTGGAGCAATCAGGTTGAAATCATGACCAGATTTATGCCCCTTGAAAGTGTCTAAGGTGACTTGCAAAGATTGAGAGGTGTACTCTAAAAAGCCCTCTCCATTCGCTACAACAGTATTTCCACCAAACGATAGCTCAAACGGCCACGCTTTTTTTTCTTCGTTGACACAACTAACTAAGTGGATATTCTCAAAGTGAGCATCATCAACCGAGAGTTTTTTTACTGAGAAGTCGATTAGACCGTCGGGACGTTCATAAGCATCCGCGATACTGATAAGTCCTGATAAGCCTTCTAATGATATATTGTCTACTAAGGCATTATCGGCATTAAGGTTCATTTCTATCGTCTGTCCACCATTTTCTTCGTGTTTCAGAGCTGCGTCAAAATTAAGTTCTCCACGAAACTGATGGGGGATAAAATTTTCGAGAATTTTTAGTTCGTTAATTTTTCCGTTTATCGATCCATCGAATTCGTTTTTCATTATCGAATAGGCTAAATCCCCTTGGACCTTTGCACTCGGGTGTGAAATATTTAAGTTTTTGATATCGATCAAATCCCCCATGCACCATGTTACTGCAGAGCTTAAGTGGATTTGATCTTCTGGTTCGTTAATATTGAATTCGAACTTCGTATCGAAACATGAGTTAGTATAGTATGTGCCTTTAAGCTCCATATTGACATTGGCAAGAGAGGTGCCCTCGATGTCTAATTTTTCACTTGATGCATACACCCGAAAACTCGGGGCCTGCAAGGTTCCTGAAAATGATAGATCTGCCTCAACAGGACCGCTTATATTTTTATTGAACAAATAGTTGTGTGATGAAATATCAACAACGGATAAAACAAGTTGGCTACCGTCTAACTGGCCCATAGGGTGGTAAAAGAGGTCCCCTTTTACCCCAATATTATCAATAAATCCTTCAATATCGTTTAATTCTAGCCCTTTTTGTGAAGAAAGGTAGGCATTTCCGGTCAATTGGCCGGTATTTGTTTTATCAAATTTGTATTGAATTTTTATTTCCCCAATTACTCTATCAGAACTGGTTTGCTGATTAAGTAATGTATTCCATGATTCAATTGAACCTATTAGATGTGCACTTGCATCAATAGAAAATTCTTTTGGTAGGTTAAGAAAGCCTCCTTTTGCTTCTGATATTTGGATATCTAAGACTAAATTATTCTGATTTTCGACGAGGTTAATGTCAGCAGAGATATACCTGCCTGTGTCGACATGGTCGATGACTTTGGCGCCTATAGATACCGTTTTGTTAATCGGGTCTAAGTTTAATTGAGCTTTCAGATCGATGGGTACACCACTGATCTCAGAGAGTTGTTCGGAATGAATCGTTACATTTTGTGCGGTGAATTGTGGGATGGCTAAGTACAGGGGAAGTTTATTAAGACCAATTGCTATAGGTTGCCGAGAAGGTTCGTTATCGATATGAATAGGAGCTTTCTGATTAAGAGTGACGTCCCGCAGACTGACGCTATGGAGGTGAAGCTGTTTTTCAATTAACGATGAGGGATTAATGCGAATAATTGTCCGACCTGCTTTAAGAGAATCTCCATTTTCTGATTCAATGGTCAGATTGGATAGTTTCACTTCAAAAGGAAGCATGAGCTCAAGGTCATCTACTGAAATGGTATATCCAGTTTTCTCCTCCACAATTTCCGAAAGTTTTGCAAAAACGTAAAGCTTTACTTCTTTGATTTGCATGGCCGCTAGGGATGCTAAAATCAAAAAAATAATCATCAGAATTGAGTATCTTAATATCTTCAGTATCATTACTTTAATGCTTTATTGATTTGGTGTCAAAAACACATTCTAACAGCTTAACAGCTAGTAAGCCAGTTAAAATCCTTAATTTCATTCACTATAAATCACGATCTGTATAAACCCCACCTCGTCCAGAAATCGTACAAAATCGAGTTAAAAAGCTTGGCCAAAACTGAGATATGCCTGGTATTCGCTTTTGTCAACGTGTCGACGTCTGTCAAGAGGGAAGGCTAGGTCTAGCCGAATCGGACCCACGGGTGTAAAGTAGCGAAAGCCCAGACCCACCGAGTGAAGAATTTTTTTGTTTAATTCGGGCAGGCGGTTAGCATAAACGTTACCGAAGTCCCAAAATAATACCCAACCAATATCCTGACTTTGCCTGTATCGATACTCTAGACTGTAAATCATCATCGAACGTCCGCCAGTGGGTTTGAATTCATTGTCAAGAGGGCTGACAGTTTTGTATTTATATCCACGTAGCAACTTATCAGTCCCCGCATCAAAAAGTTCCGATCGAGGAATTAGGTCTTTCTGTGGCCCAAAAATTAAACCTAGTGTCACTTGACCTGCAAGCACAAATCGATGGCAACCATCAAAGGGGTGGTAATAGGATGCAGACATTAAGTTGGTGTCATAGTAGACCTGTTTCCCTGTGAAATTGTACGAAGGGGTTGAACGAAGCTTTAGTCGATAGCCAGACGTTGGATCCAGTATACTGTTACTATGGTTCCAGAAAAAAGAGACGGGACTTTTAAAAAGGTTGAATGTTTCATCATCGGTTTTTTGCCGTTGGTGACGTTTTTTCTCGTGAATGTCTGTGTTAATAAGGTGTTGATATAAAAGTCCATATGCAAACTGTAGATAGCAGTTTACCGGTCTCGCAACTGTAGCTCCGAAGCTGTATGATTTTTCGTGATAGCCGACATCGATTTCTCTTAAGTAGTCTGCTGACCAGATGAGTTTTTGCTTTTTCCTCCCCCAGTCAGGGACGATGTAAGACATTCTACCAAACTGTTTGTCGTACCAAATGTCCCCTTTAGCCGTAAATTTATCACCAATTCCCGTCAAGTTACGGTGCTCCCAATTCCCGCCAAACCCCGGACCTCTGTTGGTTTCATAGTTTATACCGAAGCCGATGCTTCGCGGTTTGCTTTCATTGACCTGGATTGTAATAGGTACTTCACCATCTTCCTCAGGTGGTTCATCCGGTAAGACAATGCTGACTGAAGTAAATAGGTTGCTAAGTTCTAATTCATTTTGGGTTTGCTGAACGAGGCAGGGAGAATAAGTTTGTCCAGATTTCCACGATATTTTTTTTCTGAAAAAACGGTCTCTGACACAGCAATTACCCGATATTGAGGTACGCCCAAACTGAACTTTTGGTCCACTGCTAATAAAGATAACAACAGATATAGCTTTGGACTCTTGATCGGCGATCACCTCACGGTCTGTTACGCTCGCATAGGGGTAACCATAGTCATTCATTAGCTCTTCCAGCTTATTTTCTGCACTGATGATCGTTTCTGTATAGGCGGGCTGACCAATACAGACATCAATTTCTTGTAGCGAAATAGATGAATAAGAGAAAGAACCGTTTGATTTCGGGTCTGGAAGAATTAGAAACTCTTCTATAGGGTACCTTGGTCCTTTGTCAACGTTGATGGTGATAACGACTGGGTTTTTCTGGAAGTCATAATTGATAGTAATTTTAGCATTATAAAACGCTTGACTGTGTAATACTTTAACGATGTTATTGAGGTCACTTTCTGCCCGTCGGCGTAAGCCAACATTGGTCGTTGGTGGCGAGTTTTGTAAAATAATAAGTTGAGATGCTGCGTGCATAAGTTGTAGGAGGTTTTCATCAGTCACCCCCTGAAAATCGACAGTGTAAGCTTCCACGCCAAAAGTTTGGCCAGGAGATAAGAAGAGAATGAAAGCGATGCATACAGCTTTTAAAGATTTCACAAGTCAGAAAAGGGGTGTTGTGTCATTCATTGAGTTCTATTCTATATTCAAGAGTAGGTTTTTGGCAAAGAGAAAGCTCTCTTAACTGGGATATCGTAAGTCGATGAATATTAATCAATATTGATCGACATTCGATAACCAAGATATGAGGTTTTCTGAAAGATAAGGTTCCAGATTTTGAACCGTTAGTATTATATAACTTTTTTGGATAATACAAACCTGCTATGGTGCGTATAAAGATTCTTATGAGGAGAGAATGATGGAAAATTCTAACAAAATAGCGGTTATTACAGGTGCTTCTAGAGGAATTGGTAAAGCAATTGCTCTTTCTCTAGCGAAAAAAGGATACACGGTCTACGCTACAATGAGAGATCCTCAACCTCTCAACAGCGATATCCATGTAAGGTATATGGATGTTACTGATAACGAATCGATAAAAGATGCAGTACAGGATATTATTGAATCAGAAGGACGAATTGATCTACTGGTCAATAATGCTGGCTACGGACTCGTTGGTATCATAGAACAGGTGGATATCGAGGATGTAAAGCATCAATTTGATGTAAACGTCTACGGCGTTATTCGGACCATGCAAGCGGTGCTTCCTATTATGAGAAAACAAAAAAGTGGTCGAATTATCAACATTGGTAGTATCTCTGGGATTGTAAGTAATTCATGTTTAGGTGTTTATTCAGGAACTAAACATGCTCTTGAGGCGATATCCGCTTCGGTAGCTTCTACGGTATTTCCTTGGAATATCAAGGTTTCTCTAATAGAACCTGGCCCGGTCGCGACAGAGTTTGCTGATAATGTCACATATAAAGCTGTGTCCGATAGTCAAGACCCTTATGCTGGATTTGTGGAAGATTATAGAAGCGAAGTAAGAGAACTACTTGTGGAGGGGCAGGACCCTAGTGAAATTGCCGAACTAGTGGTTTCGGTTGCTGAGGAGGAAAATCCTCACTTTCGCTACCAGACTAGTGAACGTCTAGTCGATTTGGCAGGCAAATTTATTAATGATATAAATGGAGATTTGATGCTTGAAGACCTTGAAGCTCCATTAAGGTCCTTTTTGAACCGGTAGTGAATTCAAAGAATAGCACTTGACATTCTCCGATCTGCTATCGTATTTTAGAAGTCTTGTAGATCACACTTTTAGAAAGAGGCTTTGAAAAATGAAGTTTGTTATCTCTACTCAAGAATTAAATTATTTAATCAGTAAGGTTTTTAATGTAGTTTCCCCTAAAGCGACGATTCCTATTCTTTCTAATATTTTGATCGAAGCGAAGAATGGAGAGTTAATCCTTACAGCCACAGACTTAACAGTAGGTATTCGCTGCTTCACCGAAGCGAAGATTTTGGAGGAGGGTGCGACGACACTTCCTGCTAAGAAGTTCGCACAATTAATGAAAGAGCTCACTGCTGTTAACGTCGAAATTTCTACCAATGCAAACGAACTGACTGAAATCGTAGCAGATTCTTCTCGTTTTAAAATGCATGGTATGAGTCGCAGCGAGTTCCCTGCGCTTCCTGACATGAGTGAGGCAAAACAATTGAAGATGAAGCAAGGCCAACTAAAGGAAATGTTTCTTAGAACATCGTTTGCCGTTTCCAGAGAAGATAACCGTTACGCACTAACGGGTGTTTTTCTCAACGTTGAAGGGAATAAAGCGACATTCGTTGGGACTGATGGTAAGAGACTTGCTCGCTCATATCTTGAGCTAGGTGGAGATGGCTCTCTTAATGGCAGTTATATTGTTCCCCTTAAGGCGGTAGATGAAATTGCCAAAAACCTCAATAACGAGGAAGAAGAGATGACGCTTTTCCTTATGCCGGATAAGGTTGCGGTGCAATCTACCGATACCGTTGTTATCTCTAAGCTGCTGACTGGAGACTATCCTGATGTTGACCGTGTGATCCCAGAAAAACCGGAAACGATTGTCAGTATTCATCGCGACGAGTTAATCACATTGCTGAAACAGGTTTCTCTTTTCACAAGCGATTCATCAAATTCCGTACGTTTTACATTCGGTGATGGTGAACTCAAGCTTTCAGCAAATACATCCGAAGTAGGTGAAGGCCTTGTAAAAATGCCCGTTAACTACGAGGGAAGTAAATTAGAAGTCGCCTTTAATCCCAACTACTTCTTAGATATTCTCCGACACAGCAAAGGAGAGACGATTAAGATGGGAGTGATTGATGCCTTTAACCCAGGCGTTATTACCGACGAAAAAGATGAACCTATCATGGCAACAGGTCCCACACCTGTTTACGTTCTCATGCCAATGCGCCTAGACGAAAAGTAGGAATAAAGTCATTTATACCGCTCGTGATTCAAAATTTGGCTTTTGGCAAAGAGAAAGTCTAGTATCTGGCATATCCTAAGTCGATCAATGTTGTGATTAATATTCATCGACTTACGGTATGCCAGCTACGAGAGCTTTCTCAAAGCCAAAATTCCAAATTTTGAAACACGATCGGTATAGCTTTATGAAGCTGCGTTTTCTACGACTGTTTAATTTTAGGGGGTACGAGGACACCTCCTTTGAGTTTTCTCCCGGTGTTAATCACATCGTTGGGCCCAACGCGGCGGGTAAAACTTCTGTATTAGAGGCTATACATTTGTTAATGTGTGGTCGTTCCTTTCGAACGGGACAAAATTCTGAGCTCATTCGCTATGAAACCCCCTCATTTTATATAGAGGGCCAGTTTGAAAAACATGGCGTTGAGCAAGTGGTGAAGCTGGCCTATGACGGAAGTCATAAAAAAATTTTGATAAACAACACGCAATGCCAATCGTATAATCACCTTCTAGGTGTCGTTTTGGGGGTGGTATTTACTCCTGATGATGCGGCTCTGGTCAAAGGTGTTCCGGGAGGAAGGCGTCAGTTTCTTGATTTACACATTTCTCAGTTTGATCCTTTGTATGTTCATCACTCTTCGCGATACCAGCGAGCAATGAAACAACGCAACAGTATGTTGCGAAAAGGCAAGCTAGACGGAGTTTTTCCTTGGGAGGAAGAAATGGCCAAAGCTGCGGAATACCTAACACGAAAGCGTAAACAGGTGGTTCAGGAGTTGGAAGAGTCGAGCCGGGAAATTTATCGAAAGTTAAGTAGTAAAAGCAGTCAATTAACGGTTTTTTTTAAAAGTACCCTAGGAAGGGACGATCCTCTAACCGTTAAGGAGCGTTTTCTTGCGATGATGGAGCGAAATCGCTTACGTGAAAAAGAAGCTGGAATCACTTTCGTTGGACCACACAAAGATGACGTTCTATTTGGTATTAACGGTAAAGAACTTAAAATATTTGGGAGTGAAGGACAGCAGAGGAGCTGTGTCGCGGCTTTGCGTCTAGCGACATGGGAACGTCTGCATGAGCATAGTAAAATCAAGCCGTTGATGTTAGTTGACGATGTAGGCATGAGCTTGGATACTAAACGGCAGAGCAAGTTGTCAGAACATCTCTCAAATCTTGGACAAGTCTTTTTAACGTCGACAGAACTAACAAAACCTGCAAGTAACGCACATGTTATTTATACCCAAACGAGTTGAAGATTTGGGAATAAAAATTATTTGAAATCTCTATCATGTTATGATAGAAGGTAGGTGAAACCTAATTTTGTAAGAGGGGAAATGAGCCCTAATCAAGTACATCATAAAGCTGAGTTAAAAACAGAGATAGTCAATCTTTATTATAATACACTGCTTTGGGAACACGACGAAAAAAAATTTTCAACACTTTTCACTGAGGACTTTCAGCACACATCAAATCGACTTAATGAAATAGAATCGAAAGGTACGATGCTAAAGAGATTAGCAAAAAATCACTTTAATACACTTAAAAGTGCCGAAATCGAGGATATTATGCAAGAGGAGCCTATTAAACTTAATGATGATGGTAACATTTTTGCACACTATGACTATACTGCAGAACATGATTTTCTCGGAAAAAAAATTCATGCCAAACTTGAGCAGAATGATATTTTCAGTTTTGAAATATCTGATGGAGCGATAAAGATAAAAAAAGTGAATTCCAAAATCAATTGTACTCCTATTGATTACACCCAAGAAGAGTTACAAGAGTTACGTCATAAACTTTCAATGTAATGTGAATAGAAAAAAGCAATCCCTTGCTTTACTGCAAAGCGGTAAGGAGGAGAATTAATCACCGAGGGCCATTTGGCCAAAACGTGTGACTGTGAGGTAGGTAACTCCTTGGTTTTCACCGATTGCCACCATTCCTGACTCTAATAGATGGTGGAAAATGACGTGACGGATAAATATCATTTGATTTTCGTCGTACTCGGGAATGGCGTAACACCAGTAGCGCCCTTTTTTCTCCAAGGGAATCTCATGAATGTCACCAAAAGAAGCTGTCAATCCCTTAATGAAATGCTCAAGTGGAACCCAACCTCTATGGATGATTCTTTTGAGACCTCGCTCTACCTCACGGATATCCCGATCGTTGAACTGTTGCTCTTCAGTTCGTTTTCGATATTTGTGGATTGTATTAAAATAGAGCGCCATCGCCTTTTCTTGGATGGGTTTTTCTAGCCATATGGAGGCGTTTTATGTATTGAAAAACAATACAAAATAAATCATTGTTAAGTTTAAGTTAAAAAAAACAAAAAAAAAAACATTTTGAAACACCAACAAGGATGAAATTACAGAGGT
>JBCDHL010000048.1:0-8539 GCA_038750095.1 Chlamydiota bacterium | reverse complement strand
GTTGTGTTGATGATTGAAAAAATAAAAAACAACGGTTTTGGTACATTTTAAGGAATATTTGTCCCTAATGTAACATTGATGTTTGGCGTCATTTTGTTTTTGAGGCTAGGCGTTGTCGTTGGCAATCTGGGCCTTTTTGAGTTTGGTTTAGTCATCGCACTGGCCCTGTGCATTATGATCACTACCTCTCTTTCCATTGCAATGGTCGTTACGAATATGGAGGTAGGAAGTGGCGGAGCATACTTTCTTATTTCACGCTCTCTAGGGATAGAAATGGGAGGGGCCATTGGTCTTGCTCTTGTTGTTTCCCAGTTGGTTTCCCTCTCTTTATGTATCACGGGTTTCGCTTATTCAATCACATCAATCTACCCTCACCTCGATCTGTTTGTTGTCGAAGCAATTGCCTTGGGGGCTTTGACATTTTTGTCGATAACCTCTGCAAATTTAGCGTTGAGAATCCAAACTCTCATTTTTGTTATTCTACTGATAACTGTAGGATCGGTATTTCTTGGTGTTGATCCTGTATATTCCGAATCACTAAATCCCTATTACCAGCCCCCACTGGTTTTTTGGTCCGCTTTTGCAATTTTTTACCCGGCTTTAACTGGTATAGAGGCGGGGATGGCGCTATCCGGTACACTTAAAAACCCTTCTCGATCTCTTTCTGTAGGGACCATCCTCTCTATTTTATTTACAGCGGGAGTTTATTTTGTGTTGAGCGCTTATTTATGGGCTTCGATAGATTCGAGAGTTCTTGCCGCGGACCCAATGATTCTTTTGAAACAGACGAAGTTTCCGATGCTGATTTATGTAGGACTCTGGAGTGCGACACTATCCAGTGCATTAGGCAATTTGATTGGTGCACCACGGATGGTACAAATGATCGCTGAAGACTCTGCATTACCTTCATTTTTAAGCCGTACTTTTGGAAGGTATGACGAACCTAGATATGCAACTCTTTTGATTATGATGCTAGCGATCATTCTCATATTTTTCACCACGATCGACCAAATTCTTCCCATTTTAACGATGATATGCCTTCTGACCTATGGAACGATCAATCTTGTGGCAGGTCTTTCTGAGCTAATCCATAGTCCCAGCTGGCGTCCTACATTCAAATGCCCCTGGCAAGTATCCATCGTAGGAGCTGGATTATGCTATTTAACGATGTTTACCATTGACCCGATTTGGGCAATTATTGCTATTTCGTCTGTTGCAGGAATCTATATTTACTACGCAAAAAAAGACTTAGATGTTCCTTTCCATGATTTCCGTGACAGTATTATTTTATACTTTTCCCGAAAAGCTCTTTATCATCTTTCAGGGAGCGAAGATTTCCCTATGAATTGGATGCCCCAAATTTTGGTTGTCACTCGAGCTCCTACGAATAGAGAACAGATGATCTACCTTGCCCAGGCTCTTGCGCACCGAGGTGGTATTTTAACCATCGCAACGATCATACCAGATGTATGGGAGGACCCTGATCAACTAGAAGCGACCCATCAAGTGATGAAGGATTGGCTAGCAGATCGATCGATAGAATGTATCACAGAGGTTGTCAGCCATGAAAATTTCTACGAGGGAATCACCTCGATGATAAAATCCCATGGGTTGGGATCGTTGCAACCAAATACTATTTTATTGACTGTTTCCGATAGCGGCTCAGAAAATTTTGATGGCCTCCTCCAGGTTTTTGACTCAGCTCAAGCCTACTCTAGAAATATTCTTCTCTATTTCGAAGCGGACAAACTTCCTATCAGTGACCTTGCTGAAGTAGCGCAAGAAAGAAAAGCTATTGATATATGGTGGGACCCAGAAGACCGCGATAACTTCGAGCTCATTTTGGGGCTTGTGTTATCTTTAAGGACTAGTCCTGTATGGAGAGATAGAACTGTATGTGTTCAAACAATTGCCCCTACAAAAAGGGCGAAAAAACACATCGAAAAATATTTCCGAACATTTTTTAACAAGGTACGAGTGCGTTATAAAATCAAAATCCACGTTGAAAATAATCTTTCGCTAGTCAAGTGTGTTCATCAATATTCAGATCAAGCTGATCTCATTTTCTTTCCATTACGTACAATGGATAAATTCGATACACCCGAAGAGTTCAATAGTTATTTGAAAGAACTCATCAACGAACTACGAGGAACAACACCTACGTTTGCAGTAAGTTGCTACGATAAAGTCGATCACAAAGAAATCTACTTACCATGATTACTTTTTCGGTTGAGGTTTACGTAAAGCAATCAATTCGATACAAAAAACAGAAACAAAAGCTACAATAGTGATAGACAATGCGGTCCATAATAAGGGCAAATGAATTTCAGGTAGAATTGGAGAAACTGAAATCAGCTTTGGTCCATTATCGAGTTTTAAGGGTAACAATTGATAGGTATATGTCCAAAATGGCCACACAGACTTCAATGCACCAACCATAAAACCAACAAGCAGAGAAATTGTCGCATGATAGTAGTGAGTGAATAACCAACTGATTACACGTGAAAAAAATGCTCCTCCAAAGAGAATCCCCACAAGTAAATTACTGAGTAAAATAACAGCATCCCAATCAAGATGAAAGTCCTTAAGTCCGTATGTGAGGTCAGCAAGGGCACCGATAACGATTGGGTACGTTCCTAGTATCGTCAAAAGATAGCTTCCCGATATACCAGGAAGAAGCATGGCACTAATAGCTATCGCTCCACAAAAAACAATCCATGGTAACACAATGGGATAAGAGGGGCTCTCGACGATATCACCAACACTGGTTGACTGTGCGGTTAGAGTATTAACGATGACAGTATCATATTGCACATAACCTTTCGCGAGCATTGCCGCTAATTCTGAAGACTTCACCCCTACTAGCTTCCCTTCCTGGTAGTTTGAAATTTCCTTTGTCCCTCCAAAATCTAAAGGGATAGAAACGTCATAATAAACAGCTTCTTTATGGGACGGTAATGTGAAATTCGTAACCAAAAAAGCAACTCCCGCACCCAAAATCAAGGCAGTGACACATTGTTTACTCCACACTTCCACCTTTCGAGCACAAAATATAACTGAAGCAAGAATTAGCCCCAAAAATCCCGAATAAAGGTACACACGATACACTTCATCATTGAGTAGGTAAGTGATCACCTGGGACAAAGCGGCTATGGCCCCCAGCGTTCCAACAATAATGACCGCAAGAAATTCCCAAGCGATATGCTCTGACAGCTCTCGAAATTGTAGCCGAAAAAAAAGGCTAATCACTTTAAAGTTAATATTTTTAACGTTGTTGATGAGATCCTCATAATAGCCGAGGATAAATGCCATTGTCCCTCCTGAAACACCTGGAACAACATCTGCAGCACCCATACACCCACCACAGAAAAGATACCACAGCCAGTCTGCTGGAGTCTTGAGCTGTGGTTTAGGCATATTAAATGACCTCAAGGAATTTTGCCATATACCATGCAACAGCAATCATAAGAACAAACGCAAGAATCCACATGGCGTTAGGCAACCACTTCACTCCGGAAATCGGATTATCACGAACCTCTAGTGTGCCGATACCATAGTCGAACTCTTGTTTTTGTATATTTTTAAAGATTTCGGAGTTTTCTTTGATGACGTTATCTCCGTCTAAACCCAGGAAGGTTGCATACTGCTTCACAAATCCTTGGGCATATACGGGAGAAATCACCTTATTAAGTTCGCCTTGCTCGATAGCCTGAAGGTAACACATTCTGATTGAGGTAGCATTTTCTGCTTCCTTTAAAGAAATGTTACGTTCCTCACGCTTAGTTTTAAAAACCTCACCAATTGGTTGATTTTGTGTGGTGCTCATAATCACCTTTATTTTGTAGAGATATTGAATACATTACTTATACTATAATTGGTAATAATCTTAAAAGTCTATAATGTGTATGAATTTCGACTTTGTACATTTTAAGGCTTTGTGATCTTGGTGATTAATAGCTATTCCTGTAGAATGAACTGTTCATCAATTCTCATGGGGTTCTGAAAATGACCAAACCGAATACTTTTGTCGCGAACATTGACCTAAAACTTGCTGAGAAACTTGCTAACGATTTGCGTGTTCAAGACTTCGAGCTAACAAAACCTCCTTATACTTTGTTCTCTGGAAAAAAGAAGGGTATCTCTTGCACTTTGTACGAATCAGGTAAACTGGTCGTTCAGGGGAAGAATAAGGATGAATTCATTGAATTCTATTTAGAACCAAATATTTTGCAGACTTTTAGCTACACTTATGGTGATACAAATATTGATACTACAGCTCGTATCGGTATTGACGAATCTGGAAAAGGCGACTTTTTTGGGCCCCTTTGTATTGCAGGCGTCTATGCAAAAGGCGACGAGGTTCTTCATTTAAAAGAAATTGGCGTTAAAGACTCCAAAGCAATGCCGGACAAAACAATTCTCTCTTTGGCTAAAAAGATACGTGCTGAATTCACTCATCATATTGTCAAAATCAACCCAGTGAAATACAACGAACTATACGAAAAATTTAGTAACCTGAACCATCTATTAGGATGGGGTCACGCAACAACGATCGAAGCTCTTGTCAACAAAAGTTCCTGTGACAATGTCATCATTGATCAGTTTGCCAGTGAACATGTCGTTCTAAACGCTTTGAAAAGAAAAAATATCGACCTTAACCTTACACAAAGACACCGTGGGGAAGAAGATGTTGTTGTCGCTGCAGCTTCGATTTTAGCACGTGAAGCATTTCTGTATGGCTTAATGAACCTTTCTGAGAAATTTGGTATAGAACTTCCCAAAGGAGCTTCAAAAAAGACGATTGCTGTTGGTCGCGAATACGCAAACAAACATGGAAAAGGACATTTACCTCAAGTAGCAAAAATGCACTTTAAAACTCTTGACGAGATTGTATCTTAACATGAAAATAAGAATTTACGATTCACCCAGGTTAAATTCACATGAGTAATAAAATGCTTATCGTTTTAATCGGTTTGGCTATTGTTTTAATGATGGTTTTATTTTTTCTGAACTACGTACAGATTATAGAAACAAAAACGACTGAAAAACGTGTAGAAGCCAATAACATCAACGGAATGGAAGTGTACCACAAAAATATTCCTTACACTCTAAACCTCAATCAGCAAGCCAAGGTAGCCACCTACCTCAATGAAGCTGTTTCCTTTCAACCATCTGGAGTTTTAGAATCGAGAACACCTTCAGCGATTGAAAAAATCGTTATCTATCGTTTTGAAGACCTTCCCCCGATAGAGATCACTCCGGTTTATTATCATCAGAACAATCTCATATTCTCTGCTCCTGATTGGCAGGAATCTGGTCTTCTAATGGATAATAGCAACGGTAAACTGAAAGACTTATTATCACAAACCTTCGACCGATAACATGCTCAAGCAACTCATCATCAAAAACCTTATACTTATCGACTCACTAAAAATCTCTTTTCAAGAGGGGTTTAATGTAATCACAGGTGAGACTGGAGCAGGAAAATCTGCTGTAATGTCTGCTCTTAGACTCATCACAGGAGTACGAGCAGATACAAAAATGGTGCGCAAGGAGACAGAGAAAGCAACTGTCGAAGCGATGTTTGACCCTGGTAAACTCCTTTCTTTGAAGTCTATCCTCGAAGAGGCTGGCATCGATATGCCAGAAGGTGAAGACCTCATTATAAAGCGTGAGCTCTACTCGACAGGAAAAAGCCGTGCTTTTATTAATCACCAGATGGCTCATGTAAGCCTTTTAAAACAAATTGGAGAGCAACTTGTAGAAATTGTTGGTCAACATGCTAATCAACGCTTATACAGTGAAGAAGAGCATCGGAATATATTGGACTTGTATGGCGATTGTATTAAACCGAGACAAGCTTTTTCCAACTCGTGGAAAGAATTACATGAACTGCAAAATCGAGTCAGTGAGCTACATCAAAATGAGGCGTTCCGGTTAAGAGAGATCGAGAGACTTCGCGCTGAAATTGACGAAATCACTTTGGTGAATCCTCTTGAAGACGAAGAAGAGGAACTTTTTTCGGAGTATTCATTTCTTACACACGCTGAAGAGATCTTTGGTAGTTCAAGAGTTGTACATACACAGCTACATGGAGATGATCAGTCCCTCGTTTCACAATTGACAAAAAACGTAGGAATTTTGGAGTCACTGACATCTCTCGATCCATCACTTGGAGAGCTTCACCAAGTACTTCGTGATGCAACCTGTGAAGTAGAGGAGGTTGCTCACTCTTTGAGAAACTATATCAGTAGTATCGATAATGACCCTCATCGCGCTGAAATCATCAATGATAGGCTCACTTCCATTGACAAGCTCAAACGCAAGTTCGGACCAACCCTACCCGATGTCTACACATACAAAGAAAATGCGGAACAAGAACTCGAGCGATTGGAAAATACAGATATCGAAATCGAAGAGTTAGAAAAAAAATTAGAAAAGCTCAAAGTAGAATGCAGTACCCTGGCAGAAAAACTGACTGGTCAGAGAATAAAGGCCTCGAAAAAACTAGAGCGCCAAATGACGGCAGAACTCCGGGAGTTGAATATGCCAAAAGTAGAGTTCAAAGTCGACATCACGAAACAGAGTCGATCTTCATTTGGCGATGATAAGATAGCTTTTTTGATGGCACCCAACGTTGGAGAAAGAGTCATTCCAATCAAAGAGTGTGCGAGTGGTGGAGAAATCTCCAGATTACTCCTCGCAATTGAAAAACTTCTTTCTTCAAAAAACGCAACAACGACCATTGTGTTTGATGAAATTGATGCAAACATCGGCGGTGAAACTGCTGTGGTCGTTGGTAAAAAACTCGAAGAAATTGGCCAGGCACATCAGGTGATGTGCATCACACATTTCTCTCAGGTGGCAATGCAAGCCAATCACCATTATAAGATTGAAAAAATCGAAAAGTCGGGACGGACACTATCTCTCGTCACTCAACTGAACGAGGAAGGTAAAAAGTGCGAAATCAATAGGATGCTTGGACAACCATCAGAAGTTGAAGAGCTTGTACTTATTTAAATCATCATTGTATTCTCTGTTTTTCCAGTTCACCTGAAAAACATGTCGTGAGTTTATTTCTTCTTTTCTTTAGTGCCAGCTAATGTGACCCTTTTGAAATCCTTCTGAAGGCATAAATATACCCCTTTTCCAAGTTTGCACTACCTTTCTGTCCAACTGGATAGCTCTTACCAAATGAAGTATCTACTACATCATCGTTACAGTTTTGCCACTCACCACCTTTCTTTACCATAGCTGTGTAGTGTCCACCATGGATGTTACCATGATGCTGAACAGCTCCAATTACCTCATAAAAAAATGGTCCTTCGTCTTCATCTGTAACAGCTTTATCCATCGCCTTGGTAAAGTCTACCTCCTCGCCATTATCGAAAGTGATAAGATCATGTAACTTATGCGCCACCAAACCAGAATGCGCAAAACGTTTGACCTGTACAAAAAGATATTCAGGTGCTTCTTGTAAAAGTGTTACGTCTTTTTTTACTTTTTTTCCATTTACACAAAAATCTTCAGCATCAACTGGCATTGGAGAAAATTGATGATCAATGAGTCCCTGAATTGTATGTGCAATAGGTTTTTCACCCTGATTAAGCGGGAGCTGAATCATCGTTTCATGAGTCTCTTCACGACAAACCTTAAGCTCCTCAGTTGCTTCATCATCTCCAAAGAAATGTTTGCGAGTACGCAACGCATAGCCTGCAGCATTAAGCATGATATTAATAAAGACTTCTGCTTGCATTTGCTCTCTCTCTCCATCGCATCCATTTTCAATAAATGTTATGAACGGATGTTCATCATTTTCGAGACCTTCTCGGCCGACTTTGTAGGTGGCGTCTCTTAATTTTTTTGCACATTCATTGATTGTTGGTTGATCTTTAGATTCCACAGCAATAACAAAGTTCTGAAATGCGACCTTTACTTTGTTTAAGCACTTTTTTGTTTTTCTAAAGTTTTCTTGTTCATTTTGAAGGTACTGTTCGTAATCTTTCTGACTTTCATCTTTTTCTTGGTTACGAATAGGAGGTTGTTTGAAATCTGCCAACAAAAGCTGTCTTAATGCAGGAATGCCTAGAATCAACTGCAGATCAGAGTTTAAATAACAACTATTTCCACAATTACGAATAGGTGTAGGTTGAATACTTTTCTTAACTTCCCTGTAGTAAGCTACGTCAATAATGTGATGTCCATTATGCTCATTAATATCTAAGTCAGTTAAGTCTACTAAAATACCTACAGCTTTAACGTAGTTATTCAAGTTCTCTTCATCGACATGGTTACCGGCTAAATCTTGTAATTCTCGGACAATTCTCAACACATTGGGGTCATTTTTAAACCTATCTTTCAGTTTTTGATGAATACTTTCATACTCTTTAATCTCTTTAAGATAGTCAGGTTGATTCTGCCTATACCTACGGATTCTACTGATTTGATCGCTTACCTGGTTGTACAAGATACGTACTTTTTCCAGGTCATCAAATGTTTGTACAGTTAATGTATCAGCTTTGGCACCATAATTTTCAAT
>JBCDHL010000047.1:0-8602 GCA_038750095.1 Chlamydiota bacterium | reverse complement strand
TTATAAATACCATATGCAAAGGAGTTTCCTACTAAAAGAACTGCGGGATAGGCGGCAAGCCATGTAGCTAATCCCAAAAAGATATTTGAAAACAATTGATTAGAATCCCCAAAAACAGTTTTTCGTGTTGAAGGCTCAAGTAAGAAAAGAAACGCCATGAATAGTGTAAATGCCAGCCAAATTCCTATGATATGTAACCAGGTTTCGGTATAAACTGGGAGTGTTTCGGGATTGTCCCATCCATTGAGCATAAACCAAAGTGATGTAATAGAAGGTATAATGATAAGTGGACCAATAAGGAAAATGATGAGTGCTTTTATGGGAAGAAAGAAAGACAAACGTTCTTCTTTATCAAGTTTCTGTTTTGGAAAGGTAAAGAGACCAAAAATGTAAAAGAAGCTGTTTGCAATTAAGGCGATCACTAGAGATAGAGCAATCCCTTTAAGTTGCTGGATTTCTGATGGGTCAACGGTCACCATTAACGCTCCTTCTCTCGTATAGCGATCGTAATTCAAAATTCCAAATTTTAAATCACGATCGGTATAATTTCTTCTTTGTATATTTGCTCGATTTCGTCCAGAAAGCGTACAAAGTCGAGCTAAGGAATAGTTTCATTCTATAATAATACAATGATTTACAACCACTCCCTTATCAGAGAAGCCACTTGCTTCGTAAAAAAGAATAGATCGAGTTTGTGATTGAGACTTAATTTTTTGCAACAGAACGTTAAGGTGAGTTCAGAAAATGTACAAAGTCGGGTTTAACCTACTCTTTTTTTATAATACTCTAAATTTCGGAGAGAGTAATCTCTTTTTGTTTCTAAACTTTTTATCGAAAATACTTCACGTTTTACTTGCTTCATTGCCTTTGAGAAGCTAACCTGTTGCTTTACCGAACGTTTTTTAAAATTCGTAATTTTGAAACACAATCACTATACCCAAATTAATTAGAAACTGATGAAAATTACTCTTGGAGGCTCACTTGGATAAATTTCTAGAGACATTCTCAATTGCAGCCGTATTGATCGTTATCGCCCTAGTCATGATTGGCCTGAGCTGGGTCCTCACTGGAAAACAAAAAATTAAAGGAGGGACTTGTGGCCGAGACCCCACTAAGGAACAAGACAAGTCCTGTGGAACGAAAGTGAGCTGCACTTTATGTGATAAGGGCAGCAAAGAAGGCGAAGAAACCGAGACAAAAGAGAAAGAAAATGAGTAATCTTAGTTACGATAAGCAACAGCCCGAAACGATTCAAGAGATGTTTGGAAGTATCGCAAAAAGATATGATCGTGCCAATGCGGTTCTTTCATTCAACTTACATAAATACTGGAATAAGCAGCTTGTAAAACATGCAGTCGCTCATGCTCCTGGAGATCGCTATCTAGATCTTTGCAGTGGAACTGGGGATATTGCTTTTGCTATTGCCTCTCAAGCCCCAGAATCCTCAAAAATTTGTCTTCTCGATTTTTGTGGTGAAATGCTTGAAGTTGCTCAGTTAAAAGAGCCTAAATCACAACACGAGTTCTCTTATCTTCAGGGAGATGCACAACAACTTCCTTTTGATAACGACTCTTTTGACAGTATTACGATCTCATATGGTATACGCAATGTGAAATCGCCTCAACGATGCATCAAAGAATGTAAAAGAGTGTTGTCTAAAGGTGGTAATTTAGCTGTCCTTGAGCTGACTCGTCCTTCTCATCCAGTGATGAAATTTGGGCATCAATGTTATTTAAAAGGTATCCTTCCTATCATCGGGAAATTTGTCACCGATAACCAGCAGGCATATGAGTATCTTTGCTCTAGTATCCATCATTTTACAGCTCCAGTTGAACTTGCACAGCTCATGAAAGATGAAGGATTCTCTAATGTTACTATTACACCATTAACAGGTGGGATTGCTACATTGGTGACAGCATCGCAGCCGTAGCCACCCCAAAAGTTGCTACCCAATGCTGTTTAGGGGACAAACTATGTCGGACTTTCAGTCCTCAATGAAATGTTACCATCCATTCCTAGGCCTTTGCTCGGTCGCAAGCTCCCTTTCTTCAACCTAAGCTTTTCATATTTTTGGCGTTAAACCCTTAAGCTGTTCATATATTTTTTTGAAGCGTCTAAATACAAAAATAATTTGACATTAGAATTAAATGAATGCTAAGTCTAAGAAATAGACTCACCCCAGAGGAAAAATGACAAATGAGCTAGAAGCCACTAAAGGGTACATTAAAAAAGCATCTAAAATACTCGGACTTAATGAAAGAATCGAAAAAATGATGATCACTCCATACCGAGTTTTTCGTGCTGAAGTCTCAATAGAGCTCGATAATGGGAACGTAAGAACCTTTTCCGCTTACAGGGTACAGCACAACAAATCCTTGGGCCCGATGAAAGGTGGATTACGATTTCACCCTGAAGTTGATCTTGATGAAGTTGAGTCCCTTGCATCGTTGATGACATGGAAAACAGCACTTTGTCACCTACCCTTTGGAGGGGCAAAGGGGGGAATTTGCTGTGACCCTAAAGAATTATCCACAAATGAACTCGAGCGTCTCTCTAAGGCCTTCACGGAGAGAATGAAAGAAATCATTGGACCGCAAATCGACATTCCAGCTCCCGACGTTAATACAAACGCACAAATCATGGCCTGGATCATGTCTGAATACTCTAAGTATTATGGGTTTACCCCTTCTGTTGTAACAGGTAAACCTGTATTTCTCCACGGTAGTGAAGGAAGGGAAGAAGCCACAGGGCTAGGAGTTGTGATTATTGCGAAAGAACTTTTGGAGTTACATAATGAATCAATAAGCGGTTCTTCTTTTGTAATTCAAGGTTTTGGTAACGTAGGCTACTTCGCAGCTGAACATCTATACTCCAGGAAAGGTACTGTATTAGCGGTTTCTGATGAAAGCGGGGGAACGTTTAATAAAATGGGCCTTGATATTCCAGAGCTAAAAAAGTACAGCCTTAAAAACGGCAATGTAAGTGGATTTCCAGGGGGAACTGATATTTCTAACCATGACCTTTTGCACATACCCTGCGATGTTTTAATTCCCGCTGCTTTGGGAGGCGTATTTGATGAACAAAAGGCCAAAGATGTTCAGTGTCGCTATATCGTTGAAGGAGCCAATGGCCCATCATCTCCGGCCGCTGATGAAATTTTTCACTCAAGAAACATTCTCGTGGCACCGGATATCCTGGCAAATGCGGGTGGGGTGACTGTTTCTTATTTCGAATGGGTGCAAAATATCCAGCAATTCTCCTGGGACCGTGAAAAAATACTGCAGCAAGAGGAATTATATTTAACAAGAGCGTTTGAACGGGTACATAAGGTCTCAAAAAGCAAAAATTGCTTGATGAGAGAAGCTGCATTTATGATTGGACTAGAACGAGTTGCAAAGGCTCAACTAACACTAGGATTATAGTACTATGAACGACTTATTTAACGATCTACCGATGCTTGACGGAATTGATGTTGATCAGTTTCTAAAACATTTTGAGATCCAAAACCCGGTTACCTTTAAGAGCGACGAATTTATATTTCGCCAAAATGACGTCTCGGATAAATTTTATATTCTTCTCGAAGGTAAGGTGAAAGTTTTCTTAGAGAAAGACCTCGGTGAAGATATATTCCTTGGTTATGTTTCCATAGGTTACCCCATTGGAGAAATGAGTCTACTAACAGAAACTTCTCGCACAGCTTCTGTTATCTCTGAATCGGAGTCCAAGCTCATTTCATTAAACATTCAGGATTTTAAGGAAAAAATAAAAGCTAATGATCCGTTTAGTTTAAAGTTGTGCTTTAACATGGCAAAAATTTTGTCACGAAGGCTTTCAAATAGCTTAAAGATTATCAATCGAGTTGATGGACAGATTCGACAAGGTGAGATCGCAACTTTTCGCGAAAAACTCACTTCCGAGGGGTTATTTTAGGCACTTATTGATAAGAATCTGCTTCTTTATTTTGCTCAATTCTGTACGAGGAATTTCTTCAAGATGATGGACAGACTTAATCCTTTCGAACGGTAAGACACGACTATTGAAACAGTTAATAAGACTGGAGAGTTGTTCTGGAGTTGTCTGACACTCTGCTATGTGCACTTCATGTCCGAGCCGCTCGCTTGGCAAAGCGACGAGTACTTGTTCGCCATCTGTCGACAGCGAACTACAAAGATTGATAAGTAAACGATTCAGTAGTTCGATGTTCACATTTTCTCCGCCAACTTTTACAATGTCTGTCTTTCGACCATGGATGGTCAAGTAACCACCCTGAATTGACGCTAAGTCCTCTGTTTCAAACCACCCATTATCTTTAGGGTCTTCGGAAAGGCACTCGTTGTCGACGATTATCGCGTAGGTAGATAATAGTGAGGAGGACCTTATAGTTAAGCATCCCTCCTCTGTGATCCTCAAATCATCGATATGTGACAAAACTTGTAATTGAGGAAGCACATCAAGCCTCAGAGAATCTAAAGCCGCTGTTGCAACCTGGGAAGCACATTCTGATAAACCATAACTTGGAAGAGGCTTCCATCCCAACTGTTTACCCTTTTGATAAAGTTCATCACTCAGTGCACCACCACCAATGACAGTCGCTCGTAGTGAAGTTGGAGCCTGAAGATTCAACTGAACAAGGTCATATAGTTGTGTAGGAACTAAAGCTGTTAGTGTTCCACTGTATTCGTGACAATACATTTGAAAATTTTTTGGGTTCCACTTAGGAGAACACTTCAAGACTTTACTTCTGGAAAGGTAGGCTCTTGCATAAATACCCAATCCTCCAACATGAAAATACGGAAGAGTATGAATCCAGCGATCCGTCTCTGTGACCTGTAAATGTCGATTCACGGATGCGGCAGATGTAAGCACTGCTTGCTTCGAAAGAGCTACCCATTTTGGTGAAATATTCGAATGCGAACTAGAACCTGAGGTGGATAGCCATATGTGTCCTTTAATAGCAAAACCCCTTAATCTCTTTTCAAGCCGGTATCTTTGATCCTCGGGGATCTTTGGGTTAACAAAAATATCTGTGCTTTCAGACTCCCAGTCTATGGTATCCATGACTCCTTCCTTAATTGTTCTCCATAGCCGAAGCCATAACCTTTTGGGAAGACAAAATAGGGGCCCTTTTGTGACAACTGCTTTGAGTAATCCGTCGGTTCATAAACATGATGAGAGAGCAAGCCGTGGCACATGCCATTTTTAGGAAATCTTAAATCCAGGTTCTGTGCATGAAATGCTGCGGCTACCTGACCAATAGGATGATCGAGATATGAAGTAACCACAAATTTTTGCTTCTTTATACGGTTGGCGATTTCAGTGATATTATCTACAGCGGGCTTGATAATAATAATGAATGGAAATTCTTTTTCTTGGAAAATTTTGTTCGCATAGCGGTCGGCTGCTATGGGAATACCCGTTTCTTTTTGCACCTGTGTCCATTCATCGATGTCATATGGAAATGGATCTTCACAAAATTCAATAGGTAATTTCTTTTTCGTCAAGCTAGTGAGGAAATTGATATATTCATGCTTATTAACTCGAGCATTGAAATCCAGCCTGATCTTAAACGACGAGCAACTACTAAAGCTCTTTATAATTTTCTCCGCTTCTCTATCAATATCACGGCCAACCTTAAGTTTGATGTGTGAATACCCTTCATCTTTTAATTTCTCAAGAAACTGATGCGAGAGGTTTTCTACGCTTGGGAAAAGGTAGTGGTTCTTAATTATGTGATTTTCATACCCCACCAACCGTTTATCTCGTCGAGAACATAAATCGATATAGGCGTTAATGATCATGTTCTTGAAGTGAGGGTGGTCATTACGCTTAAATCGTATGTGCCCCATCATCTCTTCAAGGCTTGGATCTCCCAATTCCGGCCAGACGTGACAATCCGCATAACCTATTCCACCACTGTTAAAAATAACCTTCAGTAAGGCACCCTTTCGGTTATTACCAATCTTGCTCTTGAGTTCATAAGGAGAAAATTCTACATCGACCATTTGAGCCTCCTATGGGATAGAAAAGCCAATGCAAAGCAATACGCTAAATGCCAAGTGAAGAAGGGCCGCAAATCCAAGAAATACATTATAGATTTTTCCCGGTTCTGTTGTCCAAATACTTTTCACCAATTTGAAGGCCAGTAGCACGGTCACCCAAGGAATAACAGCTGCGAAGGCAAAGCCTAGCTGAAACCAGAAGAGGGACAGTAAAAACGGTAGAAAAGCTAAAAGAGTAATTTCTATACGAGAGAAGGTTTTTCCACATCTTGCAGCTAAAGTCATTTTACCAACTTTTTTATCTTCTTCGCTATCCCTAAGATTGTTTATAGCAATAAGTACTGTACATAGTAGCCCTACTTGTAGACCCGCTAAAAACGGAGCTACATCAACTTGTAGGGTTTGGATGTAATAGATGGAAGCTGTACTAATTAGCCCAAAAAACAAAATAACAAAGAGATCTCCAAGCCCCTTGTAGGCTAAGGGATAAGGTCCACCAGTGTAGATATAGCCACCGCCTATCGACAAAGCAACGACACAAGCTATGACAAGACCACCTTTGATGATCAACGGAATAGAAAAAAGAAATGCTGCCAGAAAAAAGATACCGCCACCAGCAAGAACCTGTTGGGAAGTGAGAAGACCTTGTTGGGTAACTCGAGCAGGGCCAATCCTATGATCATTATCGGCACCTTTTTTAAAGTCTAAGGCGTCGTTAACAAGGTTGGTTGCTACCTGTATACAAAGGGAACTGATCAAAGCGTAAGCGGAAAGAGACCAGTCCACGACATAGCCTTGCCCTCTAGCAAGAAAAGTCGCAACCAACACTGGAGCAAAAGCAGCTGTTAATGTTTTGGGTCGTGCGGCCATTAGCCATGTCTTCATGCTCGGCTTTTCACGAAGTACTTCAGCTTTTTCTTTCATCACATCACTCTCATTGTTTAGGGTAAACGGGGGAATTTAGAAAAATCCGGCTTACGCTTGTCAATGAATGCATCACGTCCCTCTTGCGCCTCTTCACTCATGTAGTAAAGCAGTGTAGCGTTACCTGCTAAGTCGAGAAGTCCCATTTGTCCATCACAATCGGCATTCAGACATGATTTCAAACAACGCAACGCCATTGGTGAGTGTTGCATCATCTCGCGACACCAATTTAAGGTTTCGGATTCTAAATCTTCTAGGGGAACTACGTGATTAATCAACCCCATGTCAAGAGCTTCCCTTGCCTTATATTGGCGACAGAGAAACCAAATCTCACGAGCTTTTTTCTGCCCTACTAGTCTAGCAAGATAGCTACTACCTAGCCCACCATCGAAAGAACCGACCTTTGGCCCAACCTGACCAAAGATGGCGTTATCGGCAGCAATTGTTAAATCACAAACGACATGCAAGACATGTCCCCCTCCGATTGCATACCCTGCAACCATTGCAACCACTGGCTTAGGGAGGGAACGAATCTGCTTTTGTAAATCAAGAACATTGAGGCGGGGAGTGCCATCTTCTCCGACATATCCCTCATCACCACGTACGCGCTGATCTCCTCCCGAACAAAATGCAAGTTCTCCCTCTCCTGTAAGAATAACAGAAGCTATGGAGGAATCATTTCTGCAAATGTGAAAAGCGTCGATCAACTCATCAACCGTCTTTGGTCGAAACGCATTGCGCACTTCTGGACGATTGATCGTCACTTTTGCAATGCCATCTTCTGTTTTCTCGAATCTGATATCTTCATATTGTTTGATTGAATTCCAAAGTTGCGTTTCCGTAAGCATGAGGTACTCCTTGAGTTACATTCAGTAGATGTAAGTGAGGTTTGTCAAAAATGTATTTGGCTTTAGGTCATGGTACTAGATGAACTGATTCTGTTGCAAGAGCATTCATATAGGGGTCGTTATTGGCTCAATAAAACATTGCCTAAATCAACTTAAACTATTATATTCCTTTTTCTTGTTATACCGTTTCTTGAAGTTAATTCGGTTTATACTGAATGAAATTGAAAATTACGCTTGATATTCATTCTTTTTGCCTCTGACTTTGTGTTCGATCTTGGTAACTTGTCTAAGTTACCTGCGATCTCTACACTTCGTCAGAAGTAAAAATATCTGACTCCCAAGCGTAATTTCCAATTTCATTCAGTATAACTAAACTTAGTACAATCTTTAATCCAAACCTACGAACAGAAAAAAGGACTTTGATATAATGACAGGACACTATTTTTTTGAAGGCAATATGCACCACTATTCGCTTACATCCATTGGAATTGGCCAAGGGGCTCTTTACGGATTCATTGCTGGTGCAACTGTTTCGACTGCAACTCATCTGGCCATTCATAATAGCTATACTGCCAGAGATTTTGTGTTACATAGATTACTGCATTCAAGGGGTGGCTCAGGTCCAGCACAGATTGGAGGTGCGCTTGCGGATGGCATTACTATTACTTTAGCACCGCCACTTTGTGGGGCTGTTTTAGGAATTGCTGTTGGATTATTTTCTAGTTTGATTCAGCAAAAGACTTAACAAAATTGCAGTTCACAAAATACCACTACTCTGACTTAGACATATTATACTGAATGAGATTGGAAATTACGCTTGATAGTCATTCT
>JBCDHL010000046.1:0-8718 GCA_038750095.1 Chlamydiota bacterium | reverse complement strand
TTGGAATTTTGGCTTTGAGAAAGCCTCGTAGCTGGGATATCGTAAGTCGATCAATATTGATTAATATTAATCGACGTACGATATCCCAGCTCCGAGAGCGTTCACTTTGCCAAAAACCAAATTTTGAAACACGATCGGTATATACCGATTAGGTTTTATGATCCCTAATTCAGAATCACGATCGCTGTATATTTCAATAAAGTTAAGGTTTTACCCATAATCCCCAAACATTTTCTTCATGAAATTCACCTAGCTTATCACAATGTTCATCCAACCATTTCACTGCGCGGTCGGTCGTTCCCCAGGTCATGTCATCGAAAATGATGATTCCGCCTTTACGAACCAGAGGAACCCATTTGGTGACATCGAAAAAGGAGGTTCTGTCCGAGTGATTTCCATCAACATGAAGAATATCGATACCTTCGATGTTTGGAGCTTCTTCAGAAGTAGTTCTGAGAAGTTCTATGTATGTATCGAGCTTATAATCACTAATTTTTTGTAGCAACCCTTGCAGAATGGCTTCATGATCGATTGTCGCCCACCAAAGTTCATGTAGGCCCTCCATCCCTTCTACAGAAGCTTCTGTAAGCCACGGATCTATTCCATAGATTATTCCTTCACCTCTTTCTTTAAGTGCGTAAGCTATAGGTATCAATGATGATCCGCCAAAAACACCGATTTCTACAACTCTTTGGGCTTTTAGGGTATGAACAAAGTCCATCAAAACGGAGGCTTTGAGGGTTGTACACCAACCCTGTGTTTCTTGCAGTGAGCGTAGTGCTTCTTCACGATAATCACCATTTAGAGAACGTTGTTCACTAGTGACGATGTATTCATAGTGAGAATTCAGCTGTATTTCTTCTGTTGTTTGTACATCCATATTTCACCTACCAAATCTTAGCTTTAGTCTTTTTTCACCCATATTCCCCAAGTACAAACATCCTTGTACTCGATCAGTTTCACACAGTGTTCGTCAAGCCATGCTACTGCTTTAGATGTCGTAGCCCAATTGATATCATCAAAAATAATCAATCCTCCTTTTCTAACTTGAGGCACCCATTTTGTTACATCAAGGTATGAGGTAATTTCAGAATGATTACCATCGATATGGAGGATATCGATCTCTTCGATAATTTCTGCGTCTTTTGATGTTGAACGAACCAGGTGGATTTGCCCATACAACCCTAACTTAACGATCGTATTTTTTAAACCGCTGAAAATGATATCATGATTAACAGTAGACCACCATTGACGGTTTACACCATCTTGTCCTGCTGCAGATTCTGCTTGTGACCAGGGATCTATTCCATATATGATACCATAACCATTGTTTTTTAGAGCATAAGCCATAGGGATTAATGAAGAACCTCCCCAAACCCCTATTTCGACAACTTTATCGGGTTTCATCATAGAAACTATATCGTATAAAATTGATGCTTTGAATTCTGTGCACCATCCCTCAGTTATTTTTAGTGATTTCATTGCCTTTTCTTTAGAGAGGTTTTCTGTACTTTTTGCGGCCATGAAAGGGGATTCTATAAAGTATTCTAAATGTCTATCAGGAACTTGATACTCTCCCACATCACAATCAATCATTATTACTACTCCTTCATTTGAAAATCCGATGATCAAGATATATATCGAAAATCTTCATTTAAATATACAGATAATAACGCACATTTTTTTCATATGTCATTCACGAATTGGATCTGTCCCTGTCATTTCCATCCCTTTTTTTTCTGTGGTCTCTTTGTGTTCTGTGGTAAAAATCTAGAAAATAACCTATAAATTCATTCAGTATACAATCCCCCTTGAATACATCGCATAAATCTATACACGATCGGTATACACAAGTTTAGGAGTATGATTCTGAATTTTTAATTTATGGCTTTAAACCAAAGATACCGACGTGGTCTGAAGTGGTAATTTCACTGATGACGGGAATTTCGTTATGTTCAATAGCTTCTTTCCAGATCGTGGCTTTTTCACGAAATTTTTCTATAGTTTCTGCTAATAATTCTCCATTTAGCCCTTCAAACCAAAGTTTTTCAAACATGCAGAAATGTCCCGCTTTGTTGCTATAGGCAAATACTCCGTGAAGTGGTGGGGGAAGGTTATTCATCTTAAGAGCTGTTTCCATGAGGTCCTGGCGGTATCTTCCGAGAGGGATCTCGCCGAAATCGGTGACGACAAGTAGGTAGCGTTCATCTTTATCTAATTCGATTTGTATATGAATGTTGCCTTGGATTCGTAGAAGACACGTTTCATTATCGTCGGGAGCAAGGTTAGGAATATCTAATGCTTTGCCTAACTCATCTAATAGAGCCTCTAATGGGTTAGTAATCACGATACCCTCCTTTACTCTTCATCATCCTCATCCTCATCCTCATCATCTTCCCATTCTAGCTCACTTTCATCTTCTTCTTTTTCAAGAAGCTCCTCCCATTCATCCTCTAATTCTTCAAGTGCCTCGATGATCGAATTATAAAGCTCATCACGGTGTTGGAGAGAGCGGAAGATTTGCTCTCTCGATACTTGTCTAATCGCATCACGCATTTGGCTGAAAATGATGATCTGCGCGATGATCCACTTGTCGACTCCTAACCCTCTGGATTGTTTCATCACTTTATCTGCAGAGGGATATCGTTCAGAACATAGAGCCATAAAATGTTTTGACATCAATTCAAAGTTGAGGCGCTGTGGGGTACGCAGTCCTTCTTTAGAGAACATACGTGTCACCAGTCTCATTCTTCCTGCAAAGAAACGGTACACGCCGAGAATCGCCTGAAGTGTTCGCGTCTCCTGCATGAGTCTGTGAAGTTGACCGCGAGGAATTGAGGGGCCTTTCGATTTCATATCTTGCCCCAAACTGTGGAATAAGAAGCGGAAAACTTTTTTTAGCTCTTTGAAAGGGTAGCGTTTTGAAAGTTCATCAAACAGTGTGGTTGCCTCTCGAGGGGTTCCTGTAATATCTCGGTACAAATCTCGTAATGTCGTTGGCGTACCAAGACCTTCTGTTTGTCTCGCAAGATCGCTGATATTTTTGCCCGCAGCAATTTCACGACCGTAATTATCGTTAAGTTGGTCTTTTGTTTCTTGCACTTCTTGATGGAGTTCTCCTTCTGTCGTTTCTAAAAGAAACTCCATGGCTTCGTCAGCTAGGCTGACGTCTGGGTAGAAATCCATTACCTTTTTGAGAATCTCTTCCGCTTTGTCTCCAGGTTTAAGGTTTTGGCGTAAGAGCATAAGAATTTTTGCCTTGAGCTCAGGATTACGTCTCTGGAAGTCATCTGCACGTCGTCCTATCCGTTTCATGATTTCAAGGCGTTCAGATTTTTCGCCTTTTTTCAGTGCCTTCTGAACTCTATTTAACTGGGATTTTCTAGTTTTTCGCTTTTTACGTATTCGTTTTGCAAAAGGATTTGCTTGTTCCATCATACTGGCTTTGATATCTTTACGTGCAGAAATGCGCTCAGCATACAACTCGATTGCGTTATCTTTGGATACTTGTTTCATGGCCTGGAGGGTGACGTTCGCCCTTTGCCCTCCAGCGGTTAGATCTCCAAAACCACTCATTTCCTTGACCTCCCTGGCACTACAGCTTTTAAGCAAAATTTGTGCCATTCGTCTTTGAACATCCTTGTTCTATGATATGGTGCGGCTTATGTCCCTTATCCTAAGAGATTTGAATTCTTCCTAGTGGTTGAATCCGAATTTCTGGGATAATTTCTTGGTAGGAGACGACGGAAATTTCTGAGAATTCCATTTCTATCAGTTTTCTTACGAAGCGACGGACGTCGATGGCTGTTAGCAGTACAGGTGGTTGCCCCCCGGGTGGAGGTGGCGCTACTGTGTTTCGAATTCCTTGAAGGATCAGTTGTACGGAGTCAGGATCAAGCGCTAGATAGGATCCTGCAGATGTTTGTTTGATAGCTCCGCGTACCATATCTTCAATTTCAGGGTCAAGAATGTATACCGATAATACAGTTTGTCCCTGAGAGTATTTGTAACTAATGTATCTTTTTAACGAAGAACGCACATATTCAGTAAGGAGAACTGTGTCTTTCTCCGTCTGCGCCCACTCCGCAAGAGACTCCATAATGGTTCTCAAGTCTTTTATAGAAATTTGCTCCTGGATGAGTCGTTTGAAAATATCGGTCATCTTTTGTAGCGGGATGAGTCGCGTTACTTCTTTGATAAGGTCAGGAAACGATTTCTCCATAAACTCAAGCATAGACTTGACCTCTTGGATCCCTACAAACTCATTTGCATAGTGCCGAAAGAAGTAAGATAGGTGGAGGATCATCACCTCTAACGAACTCCAGTACTTGATTCCCGCTTTGTCAAGTAATTCTGTATATTGCTCTTCTACCCAAAGAGAAGGCAGACCAAGGGAGTTCTTGTAGGTTGAGAAGGGTAGGTTGTATCTGTTGAGGTTTTCTTCAGACTCATTTGTCAACACATATCCCTCAAGAACTTTACCTCTAACAATGGGCACTTCGTTGAGATGGATGGAGTACTCATCTTCCTCAAGAATTGGTGAGTCTGTTCGTACGTGAACACCGGGAAAACGTACCCCTAAATCTGCATAAAGAGCTTGACGCATCTTAGGTATCATGATGTCGATAAAGCTCCCACCCCTTGATTTTTGTGCTTTTCGGATTTGTTCACTCAGCCCTCCTCCTGTTTCCAGGATCACGGGAAGTGTTAAAGCGTAACTATCGACACCCCCTCCAGAAACAACACGGTGCTCGGGGATTGTCGTCTGCACAGATGCACCGCCTCCTTTTGCGGACTCCATGGTACCGCCGGGTGCAAGCATCGTCCCACCACCTTCAGACGGTAGTCCCGTCTTTGACTGGGCATTAGACCACAAAGAGTAACCTATCAGTCCAACAGCAGAAGCTAATATCATAAATGGAGCCGTTGGGAAACCAGGAATCAGCCCCATACCCATCAAGAAACCGGCAGCGAGCATCAGCGCTTTTGGCTGTTTAAGTAGCTGACTAGAGATTTCACTACCCAAGTTAGTGTCTGTTTCACTAGTCACTCGTGTCGTTACAATACCAGCTGTGATAGAGATCAAGAGTGCCGGGATTTGTGAAACGAGGCCGTCACCAATGGAAAGGATAGAGTATGTTTGGATCGCTTGCTGAGCATCCATGTTTTTCATCATCATCCCAATGATAATTCCACCAATTACGTTAATCAGCGTAATGACGATACCAGCAATCGCGTCTCCTTTAACAAACTTCATCGCACCATCCATCGCACCATATAACTGACTCTCTTTCTGAATAGAAAGACGCTTTTCTCGTGCCTGGTTCGAATCCAATATTCCTGCTCGCATGTCAGCGTCGATACTCATTTGCTTACCGGGCATCGCATCCAGTGTAAAACGTGCAGCGACTTCGGCAACACGCTCAGCACCTTTGGTGATCACGATAAACTGTACGAGGGTAATGATGATGAAGATAACCCCACCGACGACAATGTTACCTCCTACCACGAAGTTACCAAACTGTTCGATAATTTCACCGGCATCCGCATTGAGAAGAATCTGTCGAGTCGAGGCTATATTTAAGCCGAGCCGGTAGAGAGTGGTGATCAGCAAAAGTGATGGAAAAATGGAAAGGTGCAAGGCACTGGGGATATAAAGGGCGACCATGAGCAGCGAAACCGATGCTGTCAGGTTTAAGGCGATTAAATAGTCAATTACCCAGGGTTGAACAGGGATAATAATCATTACTAAAATAGCGATCACAATCATCGCTAAGGCTATGTCACTCGATCGTGAAATGGCTCCTATAGATGAGTCACCACCCAGACGAGCTGTGATTCCATCCAACATTTTTTTTATTGCATTCATACTTCGGACTCCGAATAATCAAACTCTTGTTCAGTATTAAGTGATGCGATCCATCGTAATATTTCAGCTACGGCTTCATAGGAATCTTCGGGAATAAATTCCAACAGTTCAGCCTCTTCCCAAAGTTTATGGGCCAATTTGATATTCCTAACTATAGGGACATCGTAATTTTCTGCTAATTGAATCATTCTCTCGGCGTTAACTCCATCACCCATCCCCAAAATATAGGGCGCTGGATCTACCTCTCGCTCATAGCCAATGGCGATGGCGAGGTGTGTAGGATTTGTGATTAGTGCTTTAGCGTATTTTATGCCACCCGCTGGGCCATCGGAATAGGCGATTTCCTGCGCAGTCTGTCGTCTTTTTGACTTGATCTGCGGGTCCCCTTCAGTATTCTTATATTCTTGCTTGACCTCAAACTTTTCCATTTTCATCTCGTTAGCAAAGTTGCGCTTCTGAAAGACGAAGTCGAGGACTGCAACGAAGATAAAGAAAACTCCCACTCGCATGATCACTTGTAATAAGAAGGTGTAGTAGACTTGCATGGCTACCCAAATGTCTTCGTGAACTGTCTGTATCAGAACTGGTAGTGCAGAATACATTACGCCGTAAATCAAATAAGCTGCAACGGTGATCTTGAATATCGACTTGACGAGCTCGAACAAAGTTTTGATTTTGAACTTAGATTTTAAGTTTTGAATAACATTAAACTTTTTGATGTCAGGCTTAAACACTTCTGTCGAAAAAACAGGCCCAATAGCGAGAAAATTGATAGCTATACCTAGTAGGGAAACAAGAACCATGATGGGGATAGCACAGAGGAAAATGACGATAAAGGCCTCATAGTAAAAGACAGGGAGGAATAGTACCAAATCTTCTTCCCGTGGTATGTTATCGAAGAGATGGATCAGGAAACCGCTAATTCGCGCATAAATGATACCAATGAAACCAAGAGTCATCCAAATAGAAGCGATAAAGGTAAACGCTGAGGGTAAGTCCTGTGATTTAGCGACCTGCCCTTTCTTTCTGGCGTCTCTAAGTTTTTTCGGTGTCGCCTTTTCGGTTTTTTCAGCCATGGGAGCTCTTCCAGGTCTATAAATTATTATGTTTAGGCTTTTTTATGGAATTTTAACAAAAAAAGTCTGCACGTAAGGAAAAATTATAGGTAATTCACTACCCTTCCTATTAATAGTATACTTAAAAATCCTTAGGTGAGTCAAGGGAAAACGGTGGTTTTCAAGTAGTTAGTTAACAATGTTATGCTCTTTTTAACAAAACGGATAATTTGAAAAGGGGAGCCTTTGCTGGGCTCCCCTTTGAAATTGTTGTCGATGATTCAAAAATCTCGGGTGTTTATTTTCCCAAAAATTTTGACAAAAAGGAAGAATCCTCTTTAAGCTCTCTTTCAGCACGGGCTTTAGCGAATCTGAGGTATTTTTGCATGAAATCGATTGCTTGAGGAAGATTTTGGCTAACGCTGGTGATCATGTCAAAAGTTTCATCATTGACTTCGATTGCGAGATTTTCAGCGACTTCTCCCCTTTTATGTGCAAGGTTGTCCATTTCGTTAAACTTAGCTTTGGCATCCGCCATTGTTTGATCAAGCTCTTCATTCTTCTTCTTGTCAGCCTCGACTGTATCATCAAGGTTCTTTTTTGTCGCATTAACGATTTCTTCACGTATTTTTACTTCAGTTGCAAGAACTTCTTCTAAAGAGTTATAATACATTGACGCATCTACAGCTTCTTTGTGCTCTTTAACAGCATTTTGGTGAGTTAAAGTAAGTTCATTTTTACGATCAATACTCTCTTTCACATGATTGTTATAAGCTTTTTCTGCCTCTTCCAGTGCTTCTTTAGCTTCCCTTTTTGAGGTATAAAGTATTTCACCTGTTTGAAGGCGCTCGAAGTGGTTGAACATCTCATCGAAAACATTCTTGATACTAATCAACTCTTCATCGGTAGGCTTTTCATTATCCATATGCTTAAGGGCAATAGAAGCTAAATATTTAACTGCGCCGTTTAATGAGTCTTCAAGGCTCAAGTCTACCTTTTGAAATTTATAGTTTGTGGTTCTAAAATATGGACGATAGACCCCACTCTCAAGCTCCGCAAAACCATCTTTGGTCGCGAACTCTGGCTTAAATGCCACTTCAGTCCAGCTCTTCATTCCTTGAGAAAGCTTCTCATCAAGAAGCTTCTCGATGTTGAAATTGAAGGTATCTCCTTCTCCAACCTGTTCGGCCACGTGCTTGAAAAAAGCCTCACTACAAAGCATCGCTGTCCGAGGGTGTAGGGACAGCTGGACAAACTCTTTCTTTGTTGGCTCGTGTTTAGCTTCTTCTATTGAGTCTACAAAATCTTTGAATACTTTTGTCACTTTGCTAAGGTCTTCTTCAGTAGGGGCTCCGTTGTTGACTAGGGATTGGTAGGTGACGCGGTGCAGATTCATCGCAGTCTTTGACATGCGTTGGTCGATTTTCTCTTCTTTTTTAATTTCGTCTTGGACCATTGAGCCCATTAGCGAAAATTGGTAGTCGTTAATGAATTTTTCTGGAAATAGGTTTGGACTCCACTTAGTGATAATCTCACTAATTTCAGGAAAACTCTTCGCTTCTTTCTGGTCTTTGTTGTTGTTATAATCAAAGTCGCGATATACCTCAGCTCCTTTTAGGATGTTTTTAATCTCAAAACTCATCTTTATCTCCTTTGTAAAATAAAATTTGAAGTTTGGTATTTATGGGGGTACATATCACACAACTAACACCAAAGTAAAGAAAAAATCTATAATTAATCGAAAATTTCCAATATCAGCTGATAAAAAAAACTTCATCGTGCATAATAATCAAT
>JBCDHL010000045.1:0-8797 GCA_038750095.1 Chlamydiota bacterium | reverse complement strand
CTTATGGCAAATCCAGAAAGCGATGAGGGAGTTAAACAGAAAAATGAAGCAAAAGAAAAGCTCGAGGAAGTGATCTGTAAAATTTTGTATGATGGAATCAAACCTGAGTCTTATCGCCATAACGGAGCTCTTAAGGATGTTAGGAAATTTATGCAGAAAATTCCTATTGTCGGTTTGGTGACGATGATCATGAACACCATGTATAGTACCCTGTATCTATCTATCTCTTATTATTTCAGAACAAAAGAGCAACAAGACGATTCATGGATTACATATTTCCTAAAGAAGATGTGGGGGCAGGACTACACAAAAACTCTTACAAAGAGAACGATGGAATTGATCTATCATCCTGCCTGGCACCTTGTAGCTTTACAACTTATTGATGATATAACAAACCATATCTTTAATAGAGGAGGCGAAGTAGATCGATCTGATAAGGAACTTTCAACGAATGATAGTATTCGTTCAATGATCTCTTTTATGATCAATCATTATACAAAGGATTCACCAGTAAAAGTTGATCCGATTTTCTCTTCATTTTTAAGTGATGGATCGATCGACTCTATCAAACAGAGTTTTAGCTCGCCAGGAAAACCGTTTTTGGAAACTGCGATTGAGTCGATTTTGCCTACCATTAATGAACTCACTTTGTATTTAAAAGTGGGAGAAGGATTTCGTAAAGAGAGTGTCTATTTTGAAGGAGATGCAAAATTTTGGGAATTGTATATTCGGGAATACCTGAATCGCGCCGTTGAAGTGAAAGTGAGTGAAAGATTCTCAAAAGCTGAAGTACCCTCAGTTGAGTCAAGAGCAAGAATCCGAAATGAACTGGTCAGAGAATTACTCGACATGGAGGAGGTGGTTGAGGTCAGAAAAAAACTCGTTTCCTTATCGAAAAAAGACGATGAAAGTCAAGATCCTGTCACTAAAATTGAAAAAGAACTCAATCAATCAGTTATCTGGAAATACGGTAATAATCAGACTTCATTACCGTGCGAAGTCGATGAACATCAAAATCCTGTAGCTAAAATCGAAAAAGAACTCAGCGGATCAGTTATTTGGGAATACGGTGATGCAGTACAAGCCCAAGAGAATAATACAGATCACTCAGAGCATACCCTCTCAGATGATTTTGTGGAGATTAGTGATGGTGAGGGTGACCCTTTTTCCCGGAAGTGAACAGACCTTTTCTCTGGACAAAAAAATTGATAGGAGAAATACCATAGACTATGGAACTAAATGAAAGTGTACACCATCTAATTCTCGTTTTGGGGTTGTTGATCGCCATTTCATTATGGGCAAAAGCGATCCTTCAGCCTCTTCGTTTGGCCCCTCTCACAGGGTTTATCCTAATCGGAGTGATATTAAGATACCTTTTGGATCATACACCATTAATTCCGGAATCATTATCAAAGACCTTACATCTCCTCGGAGAGATTGGAATTATTATCATCTTGTTTAATGCAGGATTAGAATGTCACGTTACTAAGTTAATTAAGCAATTTCGTAAGGCAAGTTATCTTGCAGTTAGCAATGTTGTTTTCTGTGCTTTTCTATCGTTTGCAGTTTCTTATTACTTGTTATCGTTACCCCTAATTGCCAGCTTATTTATCTCAGTAGCTATGACGGCAACAAGTATAGGTGTCACTATCTCTATATGGAGTGATTTGAAAAAGGAAAGATCAGAAGAGGGGGGGCTTCTTATGTCCCTTGTTGCTATTGATGATATTATTGGTATTATGCTGATGGCCTTACTCTTTGAAGTTGCTCCTTTAATACATCAGGAAAGTTCGGGTATGATCTGGAGTCACTTCCTTTCTACTTTTATTACGTTCTCTTTTAAGTTCACTGTTTTTGTTCTGTTCTGTTCGATATTTTCTATCTACTTAGAACCTCGGATGATGAACTGGATACAGGCTTATGAAATCAAGCCAGACCGTATTATCACCATTCTTAGTCATGGCTTTATCATAGCAGGTGTCGCTGCATTTTTTGGTTTTTCATTAGCTTTGGGGGCATTCTTCGCAGGTGTCGCGATGAGCCATGATACTAAGGCCGTACGAATGGAACCTTCATTTAAAACGTTCGAGGAATTTTTTGGGCCATTTTTCTTTATTAATATAGGGTTTCTTATTTCACTCAGTATTTTTTCGGAGGAGTTTATCATCACATCTCTGATATTGGTATTGACTGCTTTTCTAGGAAAATACTTGGGAACTTTCGTTCCAGCTTTTAGGAGTAATATTGATTTTTATACGGCATCATTACTTAGTTTAAGTATGATTCCTCGGGCTGATATTAGCTTGGTAGTGATGGAGAGGGGAAAAACTTTAGGTGCTTGGGCTGTGAATGAAGAGGTCTATTCCAGTATGGTTGTTGTTTGTTTGATAACGTGTCTATTGCCTCCTCTTATCATTTACCCCTTGCTAGAAAAGAGTAATATAAAGAGCAGGTAGTTTATGTAGTTGGTTCATCGATAGGTGTTTCGATAGCATTGATGATATCCTTTCTAATCTCTTCGAAGGATCGCTCTCTTCCAAAAGTGTAATCCCATACTTCTGCGCGAATATTTGTAAAGTGATCAGAATCACTATCTATTGTTTCTGCGATAATTTCGTAAATATTCGGGACTTCTTCAATTTTGATATCTATTCCACAATTAAATAAAAACGAACGACGGTCTTTTTGTGGATTCCGGTTTTTTTTATTGATGAAGTACATTGGCCTATTGAAAGCGAGGTAGTCATAACCTATCGAAGACATATCCCCAATATAGAGATCAGAATATTTTAAAATTGGATAAATAGGGGGGAAGTCTGTTAACACGAGCACGTTCGAATATTTTTCACAGATCCCGAGAGTTCGGTAATAAGCTGCTATATCGTCGATTTCAAGTTGGGGGTGAGGCTTAACTATCATGTTGTATTCTCTAGGTAACTTGGCGAGGAGCTGTTCGATACAATCGAAGTATGTACTAGACTTTTCTAAATCCATCCATGTAGGTGCATACAAGATCGTTTTTCTAGAGGACTCTAAATGGGAGAGGATCTTTTCTTTCATGAGTTTGTCATAAAAGGCTTCATACATTTTGAAATAGGAGTATCGGAAATTACCAGTTACCACATATTGATGAAGGTTGTGTAACACCCTTTCATTTCGAAACATGTCGAGCATATTCTGCCCATACACTAATGTTATATCTTCATTCGCAGCTTTTCTGATATAAAATCCTTTATCAGAAAATCCGTGAGGAACGTGTACATTGCGCATGCACTTATGATATTTCTTTTCTAACTTTTTGAATTTGTTTTTTAAAACTTTTCTATCCCAAAGATCTGACATAAAAAGAGTGTCGTAGTGCTCGATTAAGTATTGGGGATTGAAGTCATGATATTCAGTCATTTCAACAATGAGATCTGGGTAGTAATTTTTACAAACTTCATAATCTTCGGTCTCGACAACAACGAGAGGGATTCCCATTACCACGCTGATTGGAGCTAGGTGATCGTTATAATGCTTGTGTGAGGCATAATTAAGAGCGACGCATTGTCTGTTCATGCTTCTTCTCTAAATTGTGAGTTCTATCGACTTAAGGAAATTGTGAATATACTCGGCACGTTTATGTAGAAGCTCTTCTTGCGTGATATTTTTTTCAAATTGGTAGATTAAATGTGCACGTCGGCAATTGAAAAATAGCATATTGAGCTCTTCTATGGATGTACCTGTGATCCAGTTGAGGTCAACGCCCAGTTTGATCAGGCTTAAAGCATTTAATGCTTCAACAGCGTCGATTTGGTAAGAGTGCATGAGAATACCAAAGGCTCGACTGACACGATCTTTTATTTCCGAGTCGTCGCTACTCTTTAGCTTAGCACGCTGTGAATTCTCCTTCACTACAAGTTTCGTTGTTACATTTTCAATGGTAGTTAGCGTCTTTTCGTCCGTTGTTCCTAGAGTGTAGTTATTCTTAATCATTAATATGTCACCTATTACTTCAGTAGGACTTCCATGCAACCCTGAAATCGTTACATTTTCATCAACTAAACGACTTAGAGTATCATCAATCACTTCAGAATGTATCAGAGCAGGGAGTTGCAGGTAGACTGTGATTTCAATGCCTGTACCACAAGTTGTTGGATCTGAAGTCAGAAAGCCGAACCTCTGAGAGAATGAATATTTTAGTGACTCTCCAAGAGTTGTTTCTAGCTCCACCAATTCGTTCCACCTATTTTCTATCTCACCGGTACTATCCATAATGGTTAAACGTAGGTGGTCATGAATATTGATTGTTGCTAAGAACTTTCCGGTGCGGTCAATGACAAATGCTTCACCAGCATGGGCTTGGTAAAAACCTTCAGAAGAAAGAAAATGTTCAGTTAGATACTCCTTATCGAGAGGATCCATTTCTTCTGCATGGATTAAGCTTGGATTGCTAAGTTTCTGATAATTAAGAAGTGGGGTGCTTGCCAAGTTGATGATGGTCTTTTGTTTATCTGTGTTTAATTTACTCGGAAAATTGAACTTATCAATATTGCGAAAAATAGAGAGTGTAGAGGAAAGCCAAACTTGATTAGAGTTATTTTCCCAAGGATTTTTCAAATAGAGATGCGCTTCCGCACCATCATTACTTAGGCTCATTGCTCTGCTCCTCAGTACCTTCTGGTTTTTCTGTCAGTGCGTTAATCTGGTCCCGAATCAATGCAGCTTGCTCATAGTCTTCACGCTTTAAGGTTTCATCCAGAGCTTCGTTCAGAGCAATCAATTTCAGGGAGGGGTTCACCTTCAAGGATTCTCCAGGGGCACGGCCTATATGTAGAGGAACAGATTTTTTTTCTAAATTGAGTTTTTGTGGAATTTTAGCCATAGAATAGAGTTCATAGATAATTGTATCAGCAAAGACTTCGTAGCAGTGGCTACATCCAAGGGGGTGGCCAACTCGAATTTCTTCTAAAGAAGTCCCACAATCTCCACAGGCTAAGTGGGTTTTTGAAGAGGTGTCGCCAGCATTAGCGCTTGAGCTCACTCCCCTCAGTTTTTTGTGGAGCTCAGGACAATCGTTACACATACTCGTTTCATGCATTTGCCCGCGCTCAATTTCTGTGTAACGGACCTCGATCTGCTTTTTACACTCGCTACACTCTAGAGGTCTTTCTGGCTGAATATCTCGTTGTGGGAGCTCATTTTCAGGGATTTCTTCCATGATACCTAAGTTGTTGGTAAAAAGTTATTAAAATTTTGAGAGACCCTATAGGGGGACAGCTCAATCTCACTATATGAGAATATTTTAATAATTGTAAACCCGATCGGTATAAAACTATGCTTTATGAATGTTGAGTGATGAATGCACTCCTGAAAAGGAGTTGAGCCTTGTTGGACTCGAACCAACGACCCTCTCATTAAAAGTGAGATGCTCTACCAACTGAGCTAAAGGCTCAACATAATGACCCCAAGGGGATTCGAACCCCTGTTATCGGAATGAAAATCCGGTGTCCTAGGCCTGGCTAGACGATGGGGCCTTAGTTGTTGTGGAGCGTCTTTAAGAGAGGCACTCCACTATCGCGTTAACGAGGTTTAATATTACAATTCATCGGAATTTTCTGCAATGACTAAATCGTAGAAATTTCATTTTCTTTCTTTTCGCAGACTTCATCCACTTTTGTACAGAATTCATCGGTAAGTACCTGAATCTCTTTTTCATGATGCTTGACATCATCTTCAGTCAGATTGCTATCAGCTTTTGCTTGTTTATTGTATTTTGCGCGTACATGACGGATGCTGACCTTTCCTTCTTCGCGTTTTTTGTGGAGTAATTTCACCATTTCCTTACGTAGGCTTTCATCCATAGGGGGGATGTTGATCCTTACGAGGTTTGCCTCGACGATCGGTAGGAACCCGAGGTTTGCTTTCTCGATGGATTTACCGATCGCTGCCGAATTATTGTGGTCGAAGGGGGAAATGACTAGTTGTCGCGATTCTGGGCTTGTGATGGAGGCCACTTCTTTGATCTTCATCTGTGCACCATAGACCTCGACAGCGAGGTTTTCAACCATGCCGGGGTTAGCTCGGCCTGTACGTATGTTTTGGAGTTCCTTGGCTAAATGTTCAAGGGCGTGCTCCATCTCCTTTTTTGCTTGCTGTTTCATACTCATTTGTTTTCCTCTGTTACGATTGTTCCATGTTTATGATCAGATAGAATATCACGGATTAAAAGCTTATTCAACCTTTCCATATTAAAGACAAATATTGGAATTGATTCACTCATACAGAGAGCAAAAGCTGTAGCGTCCATAATCTTCAACTCTTCTTCAAGAGCTTCCTTGTAGGTGATTGTATCATATTTCACAGCATCGGGGAATTTTAGGGGATCTTTTGAGTAGATCCCATCGACTTTGGTCGCTTTTAGTAGAATATCTGCGTGGATCTCACTCGCTCTAAGTGCTGAGGCTGTATCTGTGGTGAAATAGGGGCTTCCTGTTCCCCCAACAAAAATGACAATTTCGCCAGCTTGAAGGTATTCGTGTGCTTTGCGCCAGTTATAACTATCGGCAACTTTGGGACAGTCGAGGGCACTCATCAACCTGACTGGACATCCCTGTAGCTGGATTGCTTGCTGGAGGGCCGTTCCGTTCATGAGTGTAGCCAGCATTCCCATGTGATCGGCGGGGGTCCTCTCCATATCAGAATTCGATAGGTTAATTCCCCTGAAAATATTTCCGCCCCCGATGACGATACCTAGTTCAATATCTTGGCTGTGGATAGCCTTGATCGATTTACTTATCTCTTTGCAGGCGTCAAAATCGATACCAAACCCTTTCGGGCCCATGATCGTCTCGCCGGAGAGCTTTAAAAGAATTCGTTTAATTCCTGTATCTTTCATCATAAGGTATAAACCCGGTGCTATATTCAAGTACACTCACAAGGATACCGCTTGTTTTGAAAAGATGAAAGAGTAAAATTATTCTTTGTAGGTGGTGAATTTTTTAATTAGGAAGCCACCAGAGTGGTGGCCTCCTTTTAAGAAAGGGGTCCTAATTATTCGCCGACACTCCAGCGAGTAAATTTGGAAACTTTCAAATCTTTATTTTCGGCTGAAACCACTTCAGAGACAGATTTTTTATCGTCTTTAACGAAGAGTTGTTCAGTCAGGCAATGATCCTTGTAGAACGAGTTGACCTTACCCTCTACAATCTTGTCGATAATGTTTTCAGGTTTCCCTTGAATTTGACTCTTGATGATCTCTTTTTCTTTCTCGAGAATTTCGCCAGGAACAGATTCAGGGTTAACATATTCAGGTGATGCTGCAGCGACGTGCATCGCAACATCTTTAGCAAGATTTTCAGCACCAGTAGAACCATCGAGCTCAACGGCAACGACAATCTTTCCACCCATATGTGAGTAGACGCCTACAGACTTAGAGTCGCCCTTAGGAATTGTCAAAATACGGCGAATCTGAATGTTTTCGCCGATTGTTTGAATGATAGAGTGACGGTACTCTTCAACAGTCACTCCACCATCTTTTGCGATCGTTTGAGTAAGGAAATCTTCTAAAGAGGAAGGATTTGTCTTTGCAACTTCGTCAGCAACCGCTTTCGCAAACTCTTGGAAACGATCGTTTTTTACAACGAAGTCGGTCTCGGCGTTCACCTCGACAAGAGCTACATGATCAGGACCTTCTCCAAAAGAGATCAATCCCTCGTTGGTTGCGCGCGATTCTTTTTTCGCAGCAGAAGCCATACCAGCTTTACGTAGAGCAACAATCGCTTGCTCTAAGTCACCGCCGGCTTCGACAAGAGCCTTTTTACAAGCTCCCATTCCGACACCGGTGCGATCTCTCAATTCCTTAATTTGTTGCACAGTCACTTCTGCCATGATTAATTTTCCTCCTTTGCCACTGCAAGCTCTTCTTCAGATTTCTCTTCTTTAGCAGGTTTTTCATCTTCGGAAGACTCTTTGTCACCCTTACCAGCACCAACTTGCATGTCGTTTTTCTTGTCGATAATGGTTTGTGTGAGTGTTTGGAGGATGAGTTTCACGCTCTTTAGTGCATCGTCGTTACAAGCGATGACGTGATCGATAGGATCAGGGTCACAGTTTGTGTCAACGAGAGCCATAACGGGAATTCCCAGTTTACGCGCTTCAGCAACGGCAATATGCTCTTTGCTTGGGTCGACAACGATGAGTAGGCCTGGAGGTTTGCGCATGGTGCGGACACCAGATAGGTTTCTATCTAGCTTAATCTGGAGTTTGGTAAGCTCAGACAGTTCTTTTTTGGTTAAAGCATCTGCACTAGTGGCTATCTTTTTTTCAATTCGGTCGAGTTTCTTGATTGACTGACGAATTGTCGATAGGTTCGTGAGCATGCCACCAAGCCAGCGTTCCGCCACGTAGAACTCGCCACTGCTTTCCGCACACTCGCGGACAACTTGTTTCGCTTGTTTCTTCGTTCCAACGAAAAGAACAGAACGGTGCTTGCCGACGATATCTGTGATGATGTCAACAGCTTCACGAATCTGTTGGATCGTTTTTGCTAGGTCGATGATGTAAATTCCGTTACGTGCCTCAAAGATAAAACGCTTCATCTTTGGGTTCCAACGGTGGGTCTGGTGTCCGAAGTGTGCACCAGCTTCTAGTAAATCTTTTATAGATATGGGGAGTTGCTTCTGTTGTTCAGCCAAGCCTTGGTCCCTCTCAAGTTACGACGGCATCCCACTTACAGCAGTGAGATTTCGGTCTTGGTTAATTATTTATTTAAGATCTGTAATGCAAGAAAGCGCCTGATCAGAATCGAACTGACACT
>JBCDHL010000044.1:0-8917 GCA_038750095.1 Chlamydiota bacterium | reverse complement strand
CCTAGACAGAATCGGTAAAATTTGATAAAATTGATTTTGATCGCTGTTATGACCAAAGGTTATTCTCATGTATATCGTTCAGTGGAGCCTTTCACTGCTCCTCTTGATTGGTGTAGCCGGAAAAGGATGGACTGCCGCCCCCTCACAATCTCTTTCCCAAGACGAAATTTCTAAGTTAAAGTCTCGTAGGCCCAACTGGATCCTACAAGTTGAAGAAAGGCACGCCTCCGACTCTCCAAAAACCGTCTATTTTTACGAACCCGATGCAGATGATCCTGGTAAAAAAGGTGATCCGGTGAAAATGCTAGATTATGATGAGAAGGGGATCCTCCTGAAAGAGACTGATCTAATCCTTTTTGAGGAGAAAGGGAGCAACAGAACGACTGTTTTGCCCCATGGGTCAAGCATCGATTTTAATCCCTTCGGGGCGATAAAACGCATATCTATTTACAACCAAGGCCAGCTTCACGGTGCCGTCAAGGACTACTATGCTAATGGAATCCTCAAGCGGTTTGTTACCTATAGAAACGGAACTGTTCATGGCCCAACAGAAATTCATTACGATAACGCCCATGTAAAGGAACGTGGAAATTATCATAACGGGTTACTAGAAGGGGAATATGAAACCTTCAGCTCTGACGATCAGCTTATCGACAAAAAACACTACCTAAAAGGTATACTTTGCGGCTCTTCCAAAGAGTGGTATGAAGATGGAACACTGAAAAGCACCCGCCACTACATTAACGGTCTGTTAAACGACAACGAAAAATCGGCTGGGCTCATCACCTATCATCCTAACGAAAAGATCAACGAAGAGCAGCACTTTTTAAACGGACAGCCCCACGGTCTTCAACAACGACATTACCCCAACGGGCGAATGCAATATTCCGTTAACTACCTGTATGGTAAAAAGCATGGAATAGAGCAATACTTTTTCGAAAACGGTAACCTTAGAGGTGAAGGTCGTTACATCAAGGGCTCCCCAATTGGTAAACACTACAGAAAACATCGAAATGGGAAAGATGCATACCTAGCCATTTACGACAACCAGGGTCAACTAACTGGTCCAATCTTTGAGTATGACACCGACGGAAACAAACTTGCTCAGTATCATCTCGTAGATGGAGAGCAAGATGGTGAATTTCTCGAATGGTACCCTGGTGATCAGCTAAAACGGGAGTTCCATTACGATCATGGAGAATTCGAGGGCGAACAAATCGAATATCACCCGTCCGGTGAAGTCAAAATGAAAGTCACCTACAAAAATGGTCACAAAGATGGGATGCATGAAGAGTGGTATCCAACTGGACAACAAGCTCTTCAAGTCACTTTTGTCGAGGGAAAAAAAAATGGAGCGCTTAAAGAGTGGCACGAAAATGGTAAAAAAAAAACCGAAGCACATTTCCAAAAAGGCACTAAGGTAAATAGTGAGAAAGAGTGGTATGCTGATGGTACTCCCAAGCTAACCATCTCCTACATCGAAGGTGCTCCACATGGGTGGCACCGTAAATGGGATGACGATGGCTCCCTTTTATACGAAGCAAAGTATGATCATGGTACACCAGTCGGCTTTGTCAGGGAGTGGTACGAAAACGATATCCCAAAAATAATCGCTCCCTACTTCAATGGAGTTCTCCATGGTAAAGTCGACCATTTTCACCCCAACGGTAAAATAGCTCTAGCTGCTTACTACACAAATGGAGAGCTCGATGGAGAATACCGTACATGGTTTGAAGACGGGGGCATCAGAGAGTTCGCCTACTATAAAAATGGCCAACCCGTGGGCACTCATAAAGAGTATCACCCTAGCACTGAAAAAGGGAGTGAGAATACTCTTGCAAGCGTTATGCGTTTTAAAGAGGGCGAACTACATGGTAAGCAGGAAAAATACTACCCGAGTGGCGAAAAGAAAGCCATCCTCCACTACTCAGAAGGGGTCCTTGACGGCCAACGTACCTTTTGGGACAGCAGTGGTAAAGTTCTTGAAGATGCACATTATGTCCATGGAGAACTTCACGGCAGATATATGACAACAAAAGCCAATAGATCGGAGGTCATCTACCACTATCAAAACAACCAGCTTGAAGGGCTTCACCAACTATTTCATCCCCAATACCCTGAAAGTGATCAAAAAGTCAAAGGTTACGAAGCTACATTCGTTAATGGTGAGCTTCAAGGAGAAATCTTAGAGTTCGATGAAGAGGAAAATTGATTGACAAAGTGGAAGATAAGATGAGATGTTTGTTGAGGATGACTACTGGACGAGGTAAACATGAAACGCTATGTATGGCTTCTAACATATGTGATGATCGGAATCAGCCTTCTAGAAACATCTCTCTATGCTGAAAACGTCTATGGAGAAGGTGTTGTTACTTATGATATCAGATAACTTTCCATTTTTTCTAAATTAAACAACAACGACTCTGTTCAGGTCTTTTTTGGCGACATCGATGATGAGATCGTGAAGGTTCAAGCAGAGAAAAATCTTTTTCCTCATATTTACACAGAAGTCAGTAACGATACGCTCCACGTCTACCTGAGCAAGAACATCAAACCCTCCAAAAAAATCAATATCTACCTCGGAGCAAAAAAGCTTTCAGAGATCACAACCACAGGGACCGTAATACTAACTAGCGAAGGAGGTTTTAAAGCAGACAGCTTGAAAATTCATGCAAACGGTATATCACAAATATCCATCCTACGGCTAGTCTGTAATCACCTACACGTCGATATCGACGGCTCCAGTACCGTTAATCTAAAAGGTTCCGCATTGGAACAAGAAGTCTCTATGAAAGGGGCGAGCGTCTATAAAGCACTGGGACTCCTTACAGACCTCACTACAATATCTATCTCTGGTGCAGGTAAAGCATGGGTTAACGCCAAGGAAAGGTTGAACCTGTCACTTCAAGGGGCTGCATATCTAGGGTTCAGTGGTGACCCAGAAATTCAAAAATCAATCACCGGCGTCGGCCGTCTCGAACAGTTAGAAGACCGATAATTTGGTCTGCTGCGGTGCCGTTACCGTATAGAGGAACATCCCACTGATACCTACGATTAGTCATTTCATGATAAACGTCCATCATGTCTATCTTTTCATAAGGACTTACAAGCTTATTAAATCCTCTCTCTACAAGTTCGATCCACTCCGTTTCTGTACGCATAGTGATACAAGGAACTTTGAAGAAAAAAGCCTCCTTCTGAACTCCTCCCGAGTCGGTAATAATCAACTTGGCATTCGATTCCAAACGAATCATGTCAAGATATCCTAATGGGTCCATCACATGTAAAGCTCTTTGACATGTATCCAAGAGATCGATCTTTTTCAGTGCAAGTTTTGTTCTCGGATGTAAAGGGATTTTAACCTGCATACCTTTTGAGAGGTCGACCAATTGCTCAAAAATGTTACGCAAGCGATCTGGATCATCAGTATTTTCTGCTCTGTGGATCGTAGCCAACACATAATCGGTTTTCTCTTTTTCATTACCGATCTGTTCCTGATAAAAGAGAGCAATATCATACATGATATCACCGACGTGATGAATTTTTTCGGGATCGATCCCTTCATCTATCAAGGTCTGAGAGGCGACTTGTGTCGGAGTGAATAGTAAATCAGAACAGTGATCTGTCAGAACACGATTGATCTCTTCTGGCATTTTGCGGTTATATGATCTCAAACCAGCTTCAACATGTCCGATAGGGATATGTAATTTGCTGGCAGCAATGGCACCAGCAAGTGTTGAGTTTGTGTCTCCAAAGACGATCACACAATCGGGTTTTTCTTTAAAAAACACTTTTTCGATCTCTTCAATCATTTTCCCAGTCATTGCACCTTGAGGTAATCCCCCAATTTCCAAATGATACTTTGGCTTGGGAATCTGCATCTCATCGAAAAAAACAGAAGACATATTCTCTTCATAATGCTGTCCTGTATGGATGATGAGTGGAGAACTCTTGATCTTTCTAGTGAGTGCAGCAACTTTTACAAATTGTGGACGTGCACCGACGATACAGCAAATCTTCATGACTCACACACTTCTTTGACCAATGTGGTTTTTAATAATTCCAACTGGTCTCCCACTAACCGATACGACTCGCCTGTTGTTGGACACTGCACAGTAAAGGGGTCCTCTGACGTTAGCGGTAGGTCAAGTTTCTCTCCATGTCTGCTCATCCACCCCACCTGCCTGGCAGGGTTTCCCACGACTAACGAAAAAGGTTTTGTCCCTTTTGTCACAACAGCACCAGCGCCAATAAATGAATACTCACCAATGGTGATACCACAAAGAATCGTAGCATTCGCTCCGATAGAAGCTCCCTGACAGATATAGGTCGACTCATACTCCCCACGACGATTAACTTGAGAGCGAGGGTTGTTGACGTTCGTGAAAACTGCACTTGGTCCAATGAACACGTTGTCCTCACAAATCACTCCTGAATAGACGCTGACGTTGTTCTGTACCTTACAATTTGTGCCTAACCGAGCATTTGGAAAAACCGTTACATTCTGTCCAATATTACAAGATTCTCCAATGATAGCTCCCGATAGAATATGACTGAAATGCCAAATATTCGTTTTATCACCGATTTCTGCTCCATCGTCAATGACTGCTGTGGGGTGGATAAAACAGGAGTGCAGTCGATGAATAACCACTTCACTTCCCCCGATCTTCAGACTCTGTTCTGCTGCTTGCAAAGCTTTGAGTGTATGAAGACCCTCACTTCCACAAGTCTTAGGCTGTTGTCTCTCTTGGCAGCATTTTAGGAAATGCAAGCATTCTGATTTGAGAGGCTCCTCTTCGTCAAGAGTCAAGTATGTCACACGATGATTTCCAACTACTGGTCCATGCTGCGACTCCTTATCTACCGGATTTTTCACTAAGGACAACTTTTTCTCCCACGGATTAGTATCGTCAAAAGTCGCCAGTCCCTTTGTTCCGATAACCACAAGTTTTTGCTCTTTCTCAGGATTGATCCAGCTCGAATAAATATGTGCCGTAAGCCCACCTGAAAAAGAAAGGTTTGTCATGGTGAGATCTTCAATTCCATCAGTCACAAATGAAGATCCTTTACATGTAACAGTTTGAAGAGACTCGCAACCAGACAGACTTAGGACCATAGAAAAATCGTGCGGAGAAAAACTCCAGAGCACATTTTCTTCATTACGAAAACGTCCGAGTTTCAAACGATGACAAGCGATATGTTTGATCTCGCCAAGTTCTCCGTTTTCCACAATTTCTTTCAATCGTATGAAAGCAGGGTGATAGTGCAGAAGATGTCCAACCATCAGAATGTTCTTCTGCTTTTCAGCGAGATCGACAAGTTGTTGGGCCTCTTCAGTGTCGAGGCATAACGGCTTTTCCACAAAAACATCTTTACCCGATTCAAGAGCCTGTTGGGCAAGGGAAAAGTGGTGTGCTGCAGGAGTAGCAATAACCACCTGATGGATATTTGGATTGGAAAACACATCTCGAGAACAGCTAGTCGTTTTCACATAAGGCATCGATGATTTGTATTCGCGTAAAAGCTGCTCATTAGCATCACAGATTGTATGTAAAGTGCCGATCTGATCGAAGTTTCTGACCAAATGCTTTCCCCAGTTTCCTGCTCCAATCACTGCCAATGTTAATGGATATGAATCGCTCATTTTTCACCTCTTGCGGGAGTTAAACACTGTTCAAGTAGCTGATCGATCACCAGGGTTTGCTCTTCTTCCGTCAACCAAGGATGTATAGGAAGACTAAGAACTTGTTGAGAAGCTTTTTCACTATGTGGAAAATCACCTATTGTATATCCCAAATCACCAAATACAGGTTGTTCATGGAGAGACTTTGGGTAGTAAACAGCTGTTGGTACCCCTTGGCTTTTGAGCGCTCCCTGAATTTCCTCTCGATGTTCCGTACGAATCGTATAAACGGCATAAGAGTGTGTATTATTTTCTAAAGTCACAGGTGTCACAAAAGAACTGCTCAAAGCATCTGTATAGCGAATCGCTAGCTCCTGTCTTCTCCTAAGTTCCTGATCAAAATAGCGTAACTTCACAAGTAAGACTGCAGCCTGAATCGTGTCTAAACGACCATTGATGCCGACGTGAGTGTGAACATGTCGCTGTTGCCCACCATGCGTTCGAATAGCCCTTAAATCGCTCGCTAGAGAATCGTTATCCGTAAATATCGCTCCTCCATCACCGTAGCATCCCAAAGATTTAGCTGGAAAAAAACTGGTACAGCTTATATGGCCCTGGGAACAGCTTTTTCTGCTATTTTGCGTTGCTCCAAAGCTCTGGGCCGCATCTTGAATGACAGTAATTCCGTTTTTAGAAGCAATCTGATGTAACTGATCGTAATCCACTAAGTGGCCAAAGAGATCGACAGGAATGATCGCTTTTGTTTTTTCAGTGATCGCAGCCTCTACATGGTTCAGATCCATGAGGTATGTTTTGGGATCAATATCGACGAAAACAGGCTTGGCCCCCAACAATTTGATAACCTCAGCAGTAGCAATCCAGGTGAATGGAACGGTGATCACCTCGTCTCCAGATCCAACACCGATTGCCATCAAAGACATCAAGAGGCTATCAGTACCGCTAGAAGTTGAAATGCAATGGTTTTGGTCTATATATTCTGCGAGTTGCTCTTCTATTTCGTAAACCTCTTTCCCCATAATGAAATGGTTGCTATTGAGGACATTTTGAATCGCAGCATCGATCTCTTCTTTGTACTGTTGGTACTGTTTACCCAGGTCGTTAAATTGCATCATCATCTATCACCCAAAATTCGTTAAAAGATTGGCTATGATAACAAGTCTGTGTTAACCCCGCGACAAAAAACTACATCAGGAATGTGATTCAAAAAGAAATCTACCCACCACACGAATAGACTGTATTATTAAAAATATCCATAACTTTTTCTGAAACCTCCTGAATAGATTCATCACTTATTACACATCCTCCACTAGCACGTCCAAAGTCACTAAATGAATAAGGAGTACTTATTATCTCAGATTCAGGTAAGTCAAATGGGGAATGTATTATTTCAGGCGCCACAGCAGCGATAATACGGATAACATCACAGCCAGAGAAATAGTGAGTTGTCGAATTAATACAATCTAAAAAGGTGAATCTAGAACCAAAATTTACACGAAGTAACCATTGAGTTACGTGATCAATTTCAACATGTGTCACAAAGCGTGATACTGCAGCCCCAACATCAATAGCGTTCATTTTAATTCTCCTAGCGTTCTTAGGTTTATAACAGCTTTATACTGAATGAAATTGGAAATTATGCTTTATAGTCATTCTTTTTGCCACTGACTTTGTGTTCGATCTTGGTAACTTGTCTAAGTTACCTGCGATCTCCACACTTCGTCAGAAGTAACAATCTCTAACTATAAAGAGTAATTTCCAATTTCATTCAGTATAAGTTAATCTAAATAGATAAAAGGGTATTGATAGTCAAAAAGGTTATTTTATTCAATGATTTTTGAGAAATTAAACTCAAATCGCGATAGCGATTCAAAGATTAAAAGCCACGTGCAATGTGGAAGTGCGTAGCCCGAAGTTGAGCTCGGGATATAGATATAAATGGATATACAGCCTCGGTAGAGGGGAAAGGAATATAAACTTCCAATAAATTCAAAAATAGAACTATAAGAAAAGTATGTGAAACTATTTCAGAAAGGATTCAATCCCTAGGGGAGAAGTATTATGATGAGAGTCTTTCATCGCCGAATGTTTTGGTTGCCTACACTGTTCATCTTTTTCGCCTGTAACACATTAGCATACAGTGTCTGTTCTCAACATCTCTCGGTCATAGCCCACAGAGGAAACTCTTCAGAAAACCCAGAAAATACTCTTGCTTCATTTCAATCGGCGATCGACCAGGGTGTCGACTACATTGAACTTGACGTTCACCTCTGTAAAAATGGAGTCCCTTGCGTTATTCACGACAGAAGTCTATCAAGGACAACAAACTCCGAAAATATCATGTACGTAGAGGAACTCTCCATCGACGACATCAAAGTACTGGATGCTGGAACTTGGTATGACAACTCATTTTCAGGCGAACAAGTTCCCACCTTGGAGGAAGTCCTACAATTACCCTTAGGAAAGACTGGTGTCATGATCGAAATTAAAAAAGGATCGAACACCGATGAAAAACTCGCATCCGCAGTTTCGTCGATCGTTCGGAAATATGCACGAGTGAAATCGGGAAATCCACTTATCGTCGGCTCACTCTCTCCAGAAATAACAACCCTTCTACGCTCATATCTCCCTGAGCTTCCCATTATTGCGATCATCGAAGACTTGGACGACCTTCCTCGTTTCAAACCTTCCCGAGCAAAAATATACGCCGTCCAAGAAGATCTCCTGAGTCAGCATGTTTATGACAGATTAAGTAGAGAGGGTAAGGTCGTATGGTCCTTCACCGTCGACGAAAAAGATCGCATGTACCAATTAGCTGAGCTTGGTGTTAGCGGCATTATCACCAACCGCCCCAAAGACTTAATTGAAGTCAGGGAAGAGCTAACTGAAAAATGTTACGACGTTATCAATGTCTCCAGAGTCAAATGAACCCAACAACGCCGCAACCTCGTAAACGTGAAAAAGCTTAGTCAACATTTTCCATTTCGCTAAGATCTAGATGACTCTCCCGAACTGGCGAATTCTCTTCATTAATCGACCTTCTATACACAGGAATTATAATATCATCCTCAGAAAAATTGCCTAATGATGATATATCGTGAACTCTTTCCTCTCTATTGCCTGATAAGCTATCGATAACTCCTCCCTCTATTAGGCTTAAAGTAAATTCACGGTCTTGTTCACCCCTCTCAACTTGGCTTGGAAGTTGCTCTACTGGGGAGAGAGAACGCCAAAGACTATTAAATTGTTGTATGTTTTCATCTTGAGATGCTACAT
>JBCDHL010000043.1:0-8968 GCA_038750095.1 Chlamydiota bacterium | reverse complement strand
TTTGAAAAGGCTTTAAAGCTTCTAGTCCACGTATTGCTTTATAGGTGTTCGCTATGGATTGTTGTTGGCTAACAAGATACGCTTCTAAATTTTCTTTTGTGAGTTTTAATGCTTCATATTCCTTAGAAATGATATTACACTGTTTTTGTAAAGTCTCAGCTTCATTTTGATACTCTTTTTTTTCCATTTCTAAACGCATGCGGATTTCACCTAGGACAAACGCAGAGATAAACCAGATTAAAGGGTTGATCGACAGACGGAATTGGTATTCGAACAACGACTCATCCACATGGTGCCGTGGAATCTCTCCTGAGTACAAGAACACGGTACCTATTAGTGTTGCTACAATCCCTTCAACGACCCCGTACTGGACAGTGACAAGTAGTATGATAAAATAGAAAGGATGCAACGCTTGATGAAATAATCTGTCACCACTTCCAAAGTAAATATCGTAAAGCAACACCAGGAAAAAAAATACAAGCATCTCTACAAGAGCGATGGTTCTCACTCCTAGAATTCTGAACGGTATAAAATCTTTTACTTTATTGATCGACTTCATCTTTAAAAAATATGCCTCAAGTTAAACATAAAGCTATCGACAGTATTTGTTGTATCTTCAGTACTGACAGAGTGATTATAATCAAACCGCCCTTGGGTTTTCTGTCTCTCCCATAAAATCACAGCAGCGCCTCCAACAGGATGTAAACTGCCTCCCGTGACTCTGTCGTACAGATACCCAAAATACCCCTCTGTTGCCAAGCATTTGTGTAGGACTTTACTCAAGAAGATAAAAAGAGAATGCGTTTCACGATTAGTAAGAGGTAAAGGAGCAAATTTTTCTCCATTGATATCCGTTTTCTTTTTGAGCCTGTCAATTTGTTCTTTATCAAGTTGATAATTGAATGTTAAGTCAGCTTCTTCTCCCATCAATCGATGAAGAGAGGGTTGCTGCGGGATTCTATATGTCAGCAGTCCCTCAACCTGCCACGTTACCGCAGCGCTGGGGAAATGCCATAGATTATACCGATTCCCTGCGAGACCTATATTAACCTCCCAGAATCTATTGAATCGATGATACCTTTCGAGATATATCTGATCACGCGCGCCTCTTTCGATCGTTGCTTGAATGTCTTCCCAGTCAGGGCGTTGCCAATCGAACCCGAAGGTGTAGATATCTCTATATGAATACTTTTTCCATTCGATGCCAGCTCCAAAAATCCCTTCTGCATAGTACAAGCTACCCTTACGCACATCACCGCACAAATTTGAGTAGAAAAGAGAGAGCTCACCTTTCTTTCTTACTCCTTTGAAGGGTGCTGTGACACCATCTGTTACACTTGTTAAGTCATCAAGTTCTATTTTATCAACATCAGCCTTCGCCGCGATGGCAAGCCAAGGAGAAAGGGGAGTGAATGCGTGGTATCTGAAAAAATGTTCTCTCTGATCGATTCCCGTCTTTCGATACTCGTAATTAAGAATTGCAGAAGGAAGGTGTTCCCAAACAATCTCTTTTCTCGCTTCGCGATAGAACTCGTTCAAGGGCTGTTTTTTTAAAGCTTGATTGATGAAATGCATCGACTGATGCCAATGCCCCGCAGTGAAATATGAGTCTGCTAAAGAGGCGTCAAGGCGAGCATATTCGTTACTATGGCAAGAAATATTTTGTAACAAACCGATAGATTTAGCTACATGATTAGTCTCTCGCAGCAACCTTGCCTTTGCTAAGTAGAAATCGACATTAAGTGCTGGATCTTCCAAAGATTTTTTACTAAAACAGGGCTGACAAAGTAAGTGCGCAGCCGAACGATATTTGGCGATATCCATCATCATATTGGCAAACTCGAGCCTTAGATGCAGTGCTTTCGGATATTTTTGTAAGAGATTTCGATAAATCGAGGCTGCCAAGTAGGTTTTATCAAGCCGGTGGTAAATCTGTGCTTGAGTGGTATGTTTTGATTTCTGGTGATTTTCATACTCTTCGAACTGAGTGATATAGTCTTCGGTTTCCTCTTTTGATAAAGAGGGGACCTGGGTTTCATCATGGCAGATTAGATAGAGGGATCGATTGTAGAATTTTCTTGCCAAGCATCTCTTATTCTCCACCCATAGAATTTCCCCAAGATAATAGTTTACAAGATAGTTATCTTCCTCCGTACATTGGAGATATTTCTTAAAATAGCTTTTAGCAATGCAATAGGCACCTTCATCAAAATATAAGCCTCCCATAGCTTCAAGAGCTTTTGAATCACTTGGATTCTCTTCGAGTATGCGTAAGTAGATGTCACGAGCAATGTCTGAGAGACCATGATCACGAGCAATATTACCGAGTTCTAGGAGTTTCGGTAGGCGCTGCTCTTTTGGATAAATTGATGTTACAGCACTAGTGACAATCTGTTTATTATTCAATGTTAGAGCTGCTGCTAGATAGGCATCTGCAATGGTATCGACACCAAGTTCATTAGGTGTCGTGATATCAACAACACCTTGTAAATTGCCCACATAAACAAGCTGCTCCAGCCAACGCCCCTTTTCACTCCCTTCTGATGTTTCAGCCTTTTCCAGTAACCACTCCATTTGTTCGTCAGACAACTCTTTTCCCCATGCATGAAGTAAAGTTTGAACATCGGTGTTATCAAATGTCTTCGTTTGTGCAAGCTCAAAAAATAGAGAAGCTGCGTCTTCCCTAAATTCATTGTCCATTAAGATATAAGCATAATTACGTCTCTCTTTTTCGGTCAATCCATCAAGCCTTAGTTTTTCTGAAATCGCATTCTTGAGATCTTCTCTGTACTTTTTTTCTTTTTTCGCAGCTACCGTTAACCCATAGAAGTAGTTTTCCGATTGACCAAATTGAACTTTATTGACTTCATCTAAGAGATCCAATCCTTCTTCGACCTGATCGTTGAAAATCAGCGCTAAGCCGAGCATTTCTTTTCTTTGAGGTGTTCTCTCTTTTTCATTTAGTTCAACAGCTAAGTTATAGGCTAGTTTGTGATATTCTTTTTCCAATGATAGGTAAAATAATTTCTCTAGGGCCTCCTCATCAACAGTCTCATCTTGATCAAGAAATTCCATGACTTCACTGACCTGCTCCTCAGCAGCAGCAAGGATTACCCATGCTTCATCAACTTCAGACTCTTTTGATGGCTTTTCCTCACGTAAATCTTCAACGAGTTCTAAACCTTCATCAGAAAGATCCAAGTCGATGTAGAGCCCCGCTAACTCAAACAGCTCGCTTTCCTGAATATTTTTTAAACTCTCGACCTCCAAGAGTTGCTCTTTTGCCTGCTCTTTATATCCCTTTAGGTGATAAATGGAAGCCAAAAATGCACAATCAGCGTCGCTTAGTTCATGATTTATTTGAAAAGCTTCAGCACAACCACTTTCCGCTTCACATGGGGGATGTTTAGCTAATTCAAAAGCAGAGCTTAGAGCAGGAGAAGAGTCAGCAATGTCAAGAGATTTACTATGTCCCAACTCTCTAGATAAAGCTTGGTGATTCTTTGCTGCAAGTAGCTTCATCATACGATACAGATCACCATTCTTAAATGTAGAAAACTGTATCTTTTTCGATAATCCTATAAGTTTTTCTTCATCTTCTTCTTGATCAAGAGCAAGAAGAAAAAAATCTCTTTGTACAGCTTGAGGTGGTTCGGTGCCAAACTGTTTCAGAACGAAGTGGTAAGCAAGATCACTTTTCCCTAGTTCTATTAATTGCTTAGCACGATTCATGACAATAACCGGATGGTTCTGTAATGATATAGGTAATCGATCAATGAGATCAATGACAAACTGATCGTCTCCTCGGCTATCAAATAACCCGATGAGTGCAAACGTCGTTTTAAATTTCGTGAAATGCTGTAAGTAGTCGATTGCCAAAGCTCTTGCCTGTTCTTTATCTCCAAAATCAAGCAGCACCCGAATAACAAAAATCATCGTATCTTGCCCGATCTCCTGGAAAGGTTTATCCTCAACAAGCTTTTTTATAACTTGTACCGCTTCGTCTATTTTTCCTTCGGAAGCGAGTAGGTAAGCATATTCTACATATTGTTCCTGTGATCCTGTACCATCAGTAACCATCTCTTTAAGAAGCACTTCTTGCCCTCGAAAATCTCCTAAATGTAGGTGGAGTTTTTCTTCATAAGTCAATCCCTCTTTTGGAGATTTGATTCCATAAATTTCACGGCTCACAGAAAGATATTGATGTGGTCGACTAAGATCTTTGAGTATTTCTTTTAAGTATTGTTTTGCACCCATATCGTCAGGATGTTCTTCAATATAATCCTCTAAAACTTGTGCTGCGTGGTCTCCTTGTGCAAAATGAAGGTCTAACCAAACAAGAGGTATCGCTACTGAGACAGTTCTATCACCATCATCGTAGAGTTTTGAGAACCGTTCATAAGCATCTTCATATCGAAGATCATAGAAGTACATGAGCGATTCTTCCTTGAAATTAGGATAGAGAATATAGCTAGCTACTAATGCCAGTGCAATCACCGAAAAGACTGTCGTATAGTAGCCTTTAGGATTCATCATTCCCCTTTGTAAATCATGAGAAATTCTTGCCAGCCATTCTCTGATTTAGTTTCCGAATCTGTTAATACAAACTTGAGAACGTGATTATTCGCTCCAACACTATCAACAACTCTTCCACCCACACTGATGGTATACTCACCGTCAACAGGAACATACCAACTCATTTCACCTTCTCCATATCCTTTGGCTTCAAAACTCCATTTTTTTTCCGCTAGATAGTTTAAGTTACGGATCCGCCATCGCGATTCGATAAGGTATGGTTCATCCGCTTGCGCAAGTTCGTAATACTTTTCTTGCTCTCTAAGTGAAATCAAAGGCTCTTCTACAATCTCATCAAGGGCAACGTATAAACTTCCCTGATGGTGACGCTGTCCAATCACACCTACAGATTTTGAGAGATCGACAACTTTAAATATCGCTTCGTCAAAACGTATTGTCTGTAGTGCACCACGATTTATAAAGCTCCATCGATCATCTCCCATCGATCTGATCTCTGTAGTATGAAATCCGTTAACGATATCGGTAAAGAAACTGGTTTCTATCGGAATAATTTCTTGGTTATCGATATACTCGATATTTTGTTTTAAGGCTTTTAGAGATGCGAACTTTTCACCTGAATACATGTGATAATAGAGGTTCATGGGACGCAGCCTGATGGGCGTCTCTGTGTGATTAAAAGTGTGGGGTAACCTGTTGAATCCATAAAAACGATCCGTCCACAAATCAGTATAGAGATTTTCATTACTCATCGAACTGAAGACCTGCCTCCAAGAACCTACATTGCGACCCAAAGGCCTTACCCAACCATATGAATCAAACTCTGCATCGAATCGCGTATCGCCACCGTTGATATTCTTCAAATTATGAATGCTCGCGAGCTCAAGCGCCTTTTCGAAAGGTAAACAGTTTCCCGACCACTGAATAACCTTTACCTTTTTATTCGGATTGCTGAATTGATTAATGTATTCAGCCGATCCAGCAACCTCCTGGCTGATATCGAATTTTTGATTGGCAAAAGCACGAGGTATTTCGTACTCTTTTCCAATTTTTTTAGGGTAATAAAATTCTTTTTCAAAATGCGCGTTTTGCTCTCCATCAACCTTATCAAAAAATTCCGTGACCCTATCAAAAACTGTGTTATTCGCCCAGGTTTTAAACGGGAATTTATCAAGGTAGGGTTCTTCATCACGAGGTTCATAATCTTTGAAAAATCCCCAGTCGAAAGGGTGACTGTAAGTATGACTGCCTACTTCTACTTGATTTAAAGAAAAAAGGTCTTTAGCAACCTCTTGAGATTGCTTCAACCCCACCCAATCTGGATCGATATCAGCACCAATTGGAGAAACAGTAACGGTTAATTGCGGATTGGGAGCGATCACCTCGTCCAAGATTACTTTCGCAGAGATATCACGGTTTTCACGATATTCATCGATCAAACTCACACTATTCCACCCATCACCATCGATATGGCTATAGTACATGCGACGGCCTGCTAAGGTCGTCGTATCAGGTTTTGGATAGCTACCTGTTTGATAGGCTTCTTTGAAGAATGTAAAAGGGTTAATATACCACTGAATGTAATCTCTTTTATTGAAATACGCTCGATACAACGCAAAGTCAGTAGCGGCATATCCTCCTGAGGGAGTCGAAGCAATCAATGTATAGTTCCCACCTAAAGGACTTTTTGCCGATACGTAAACCGTCACCTTTTCTGAATCAGTCGTGATCGGTCGATAGGTCGGCATTCTTCCGGTTATCGCCCTTTCGAAATTTGTGACAAAGGGAGGACCAGAGACATATTTGGCACCAAAACTATCTCCTTGTGTAGAATGATCGATAGCTAGACCCATTAAGTTCCAGAACTTGTTGATTTTATCTAATTGAGCACCTTGGTCTTGAATGTACTCTCCTGGTACTGTACCCATGAATACAAGTTTTTTACTAGCTTCCAAGGAACGAATTGCCCAATTCAGGTACTGTTCAGCCTGTTCCGGAGTCATCAGATATAAATCCCACACAACAGCACCGAGAATATTTGGATCATCAGCGAGCACTGGAAATCCATCTTGTATGTCATAATAGGTGACGACTAATCCCTGCTGCTCTATCGGCATCGCTGCATACTGCAACACGCTCGAATACCAGGAGTTTTTGTCTGTTTTAGAGTTGTATAGAGCGATTACGTGACGAGCAAGCGGGGCTGCAAAAGACACATTTTGGATGATCAGTAACAGCAGAATGACTTTTATTACATTTAACGGTTTTCTCATGGCTCCGGAATCACTCGTTGTAAATCTATTGTTGATACGTATGGGATAAATCCATTTTCGCGCTCTAACCGGTAAATTTCTTTGATGAATTCTTTGTCTTCAGGATCCCAGTAATCGAGAGTGAAAATCTGAATGAGAGGGTTCACCTCTCTTGCCTGATTGAGTTTTTCGACCTGCCATTTGTAGTCGTCAGGAGAGACCTTTTTATAAGATTTTGTCTGAAAGTCATATTTAGTATAGACAGACTCTCCCAAAAGTATGTCGAGAGAATCGGCAACTTGCGGGACGATCTCATACCCTCGATTCATCATGATCGTCATCTGCGGGTAGTGCTTGCGCATCGCCTGAATCAGGTGTGCTGCGGCTTCTGTCATACCCCTATATTTTTCTGGGTCTTTCTGTTCAAGAGCTGCGACCTGGTCGACAGTATCGAGCATGACACCATTGAAACGTTTAAAAAGAACCTGTGGAATCAATTTTTCGATCACCAGCTTGACCCATTCTTTTTTTCGGATATCGACGGTATAACTCCCTGGCCAGTCAGGATCTTCTTCAATTAAAAGTCCTTCTTTTTTAACAAGATCGAAATAATCGCGCTGCGCCAATACCTGGCCAAGGCTCAAGTACCCAATCGTTTGTTTATTCTGCTCTTGTAGGAATTTCAATTCCGGTCCAACTTTCGTGTCGAGGACAACAACATCGTAAGCTTTAAACTCTTTGGGCTGGATAATTTCTGCGTAGTCAACGACCCAACGTTCTATTTCCGTGGCAGTTATACTATTCATTGTGACCGTAAAGGTTAATAGGGTCAAAAGTCGACAAAACATCTTCTTTCTTCTTGATACATAGTTAAATTTTTAAATTAACCTAAAGAGCGGTATCTTTACAAGAGGAACGGGGGTGCAGACATATGTTAAAATGGGCAGGCCAGCCTAAATGTAACGCCCTGCAACACTAAATTATTGTTTTGTGAACCAGACACATCGGTAAAAATCTGTAGCTGATTAAACCAGTTTTCAAACTCATACCCCAAGCGTAATGTTACATCGATGCACCAAAAAGAAACTTCCCACTCTGCTCCTAGAAAGCTATGCAGCATAAGAGCTCCATATTTCCGAGGTGACGTCTTTACAGAAATCACTGTATCCAAGTTGTCGATGTAGCGGTCTTGTATCTGCCAGTTCCCCCACAAATAGCTCACATCAAATAACCCAATCAAACTAAAGCCGCAATTGCCAATAGACCAAGTGACACCCAATCCACCTTTAGGTCCGATACCGTTAAAATTTTGGGTAAGGTTTTCCGAAGCGGTAATTAAGTTCTCAAACAACAACCGTTCCCAATCAGAACGGATCTTTTGATCAATCCACCCTCCCTTTAAACCTATAGCAGGCCGAAATTGGAAGTGCCTGTTCATACAAAGATTAAAACCTAAATCCCAGTCAATGATGTTGTAGCACACATTTAATGTTGCTTTACCGAATGAAAACGGCTCCAACAAGGAAAGGCGCGCAGCCAAAAAGCCGGGAGTTACTGAGCCAGCAACCCTCTCAGAAGCTTTGGATTCAAAGTGTGTATACCACATTTGAGTATCGAACTTTGAATCTTTTATGGAGTATTTTAAACCTACCCGTAAACCTGGAGACCAATCAAAATGGAATGATCGATATTCTGTTTTTAAATCGCTACCCTTCTGTGCAAGAGTAAATGCCCAATCGGACGTTTCACTTGTGTACCAATAGAGCCCCTCTACAAAAGGAGTCACCTTCCCGGGCAGCGGGCAACATTCGGAAGCACATAGTGCTTCGATCAAAAGGGAAATAACAAGAACCAATACCTGTTTTGCTATTCGCATGCTTTTCATCATTACAATTGACCTTACCTATTAAAAGTTGAATACAGCACTTAGCGTTAAACCTTGTAACGTTAGATCATTATGTAGACGTTGGAGCTGAAAGGTGGCAATACGCAGCTGATTCATCCAAATTTGCGCCTCATATCCCAATTTTGCATTGAGATCTGCTCTCCTACAAATCGTGCCAAAGTCCCATTCAACACCAAAAAACCCTCTAAACATAAGAGCACCAAGCTTCGAGTTATCTGTGGTAACAGAAGATGTTTGTGATACTGTATTTTCGTAAAAATCATCACATGACCATGAT
>JBCDHL010000042.1:0-8979 GCA_038750095.1 Chlamydiota bacterium | reverse complement strand
GACCGCTTTTTCAACATCGTTTGTCCACGCATCCGCGACTTTAGAGGATTTAACATCAAGTGTGATGGTAAAGGTAACTATACTTTAGGTATTGATGATCATCAGGTTTTCCCTGAACTTGACCTTGATAAGGTTAAGAGAGCGCAAGGTATGAATATTACGTTTGTGACAAGTGCAATGACTGATGAAGAATGTGTCGAGCTATTAAGATTGCTCGGGTTACCGTTTAAAAATTTACCAATTGTGGTAGCAGCTTAATAATAGGAGAAGAGATCATGGCAATGAGTGATCCAGTAGCCGATTTCCTAACAAGAATACGCAATGCTAGTAAAGCTGAAAAGCGCTTTGTTGATGCCCCTTGGAGCAAAATGAAAGAAAGTATTGCCGGTATTCTTAAGGAGCAAGGTTTTGTAGAAGATTTATTGGTTAAGAAAGACGAACACCAGCGTGGTACCATTAGAGTCTTCCTAAAATATCGCCAAAATCGTACACCTGTCATCCAACAAATGAAGCGAATCTCCAGACCTGGACTTCGTAGATATGTGAAACATGACGATATACCCACATTTTACGGTGGACTCGGACTATCAATCGTTTCAACATCGAAAGGTGTATTGGCGGGAATTGAAGCAAAAAAACAAAAAGTCGGCGGCGAACTGCTTTGCATGGTTTGGTAATTATAGGAGTTTTCAATGTCACGTAAAGGTAATCTACCAATCCCACTACCAAAAGGGGTAGAAGTCAAAGTAACTAATAACGAAGTTACTGTTAAAGGACCAAAAGGTCTGCTTACACAAAGCATTCCAGAAACTGTCAGCCTTGACATTAGCGACAGTCAGATTGTTGTATCCATTGATAAGTCTACGGAAAATGCTAGCGCTTTTCACGGTCTTTATCGCTCTTTGATCAGCAACATGGTTGTCGGTACGACTCAAGGTTTTGAAAAAAAATTAGAAATGATTGGTGTCGGTTACCGTGCTGCAGTGAAAGGCAACAGCCTTGACGTACAGGTCGGTTTTTCACATCCTTCACCATTAGAAATTCCTGAAGGTATCTCTGTTACCGTAGAGAAGAATACAAACATTTGCATTACCGGTATCGACAAACAGCGGGTCGGACAATTTGCAGCGGATATCAGAAGTCTTAGACCCCCAGAGCCCTACCAAGGAAAAGGCATTAGGTACCAGGGTGAATATGTAAGAAGAAAAGCTGGTAAAGCTGCTTCGAGGTAAATATAACAGTCACATTGTGTGAGAAGATTGATATGAATAGACATAAAGAAAAATCAAAACGTCAAAAGTTAAGTCGAACCATGCGAGTACGTAAGAGGCTTCGTGGTTCGAGCATTAAACCAAGATTGTGTGTTGTTAAAACAAATAACCACATTCATGTACAACTAATTAACGATGAAGATGGTTTAACCATCGGTTCTACCTCTACTCTTAATAAAGAATTTAGGAAAACCGAGTTTAACAAGAAGAGCAAAACTTCTGCAGCTAAACTTGGTGTGCGTATCGCTGAAATTGCTAATGAGAATAACATCCGTGAGGTAATCTTCGATCGTGGACCCCATAAATACCATGGTATTCTTGCTGAACTAGCAAATGCAGCAAGAGAAAATGGTTTACAGTTCTAAAAAGGGATTGATTAATGGCAAAGCAAAACGAACAACAAAAAGATAAAGTACAGAGTGATATCACCGAGAAGGTTCTTTACATCAACAGGTGTTCTAAGGTCGTAAAAGGTGGTAGAAAATTCTCTTTCTCTGCACTCATCCTTGCTGGTGATGGAAAGGGGCGCGTCGGTTATGGTTTCGCCAAAGCTAACGAGCTTACCGATGCCATCAAGAAAGGTGGTGAAAACGCACGTAAGAACATGCAAAAATTTCCGATGGAGGGGACAACCATCCCTCATGAAATTTGTGTAGAATGGGATGGAGCACGGGTTCTCCTTCGCCCAGTACCTCGTGGTGGTGGATTAATTGCAGGTTCTAAAATTCGTGACGTTCTAGAAATGGCTGGTATTAAAGATGTAATGGCCAAAAGTCTAGGTGGCAACAACCCGATGAACTTAGTAAAAGCGACTTTCAAAGCACTTTCAGAATTGCGCAGTCGTGAGTCAGTACGTAACGCAAGAGGTGTTTAATTATGACTTCACTCTCCAACTTAAAAAATACATCAAGAAATAAAAAAAATGTAAGGCGTGTCGGTCGTGGAATCTCATCAGGAGCAGGTAAAACTTGTGGTAGAGGACAGAAAGGACAAGGAGCAAGATCCGGATACAAACGAAGGTATGGATATGAAGGTGGCCAGTTTCCACTTTATATGAAACTTCCCATTCGCGGATTTAGCAATGTTCGATTCCAGAAAAGACTCGATTCTATCAATTTAGATCTTATCAACGAAATGTACAATGACGGCGATATTGTCAGTTTAGAAACTCTTCGTCAGCATGGATACATTAAAGGACAATCCCATGGAATAAAAATCCTGGGAAATGGTGAGCTAACGAAAAAGGTCACAATAGAAGCAAAAGCTTTTTCAGACGGAGCAAAGAAGAAGCTGCAACAAGCGAATATTGAATACACTGTTGTTTAGTATTAGGTGATACACTAAACTCTACGACATGAATCACAAGTATGGGTAACAATTATGCTGCAGGGTCTACAACGAGTCTTTCAAGTTTCTGAACTACGCTCAAAAATATTGTTCACGCTATTAATGTTATGCGTTTGCCGAGTAGGGGGATTCGTCCCTGTTCCAGGTATTAACGGCGATATCGCGTTAGCATATTTCCAACAGGCTATGGGTGGAAGTCAGAATATTTTTCAGATGGTCAACATCTTTTCGGGTGGTGCCTTCTCTCAGATGACTGTTATAGCCCTCGGCGTTGTTCCATATATTTCTGCTTCGATTATTGCACAACTTCTTGTTGCGACGATCCCCTCTCTGCAAAGAGAAATGCGGGAAAATCAAGAGCAGGGGAAACGCAAACTGAACAAAATTATTCGTATGATGACTTTAGCTCTTTCTTTCATTCAGTCAGCTACCTTCGCTCGTTACGCACTACAAATGAATATGTCAAGACCCGGCATCATTACTGGTGAACTCCTCGATTTTCAAATGTTCGGCATGCCAATACTGTTTTATGTCCTCGTTATTTCAACAATGACTACAGGAACAATATTCTTAATGTGGGTTGGTGAGCAAATTACCGAGAGAGGTATCGGTAACGGGATGAGTCTAATCATCTCTCTTGGTATTCTTTCTCAGTTGCCCACTGCTATCGGAATGATCATGCAACAACTCAATCTAGACTCTCAGCAGCCTGGACAAATGAACTTTGCAAGTGTCGCGGTCTTAATGGCAGTTTTTGTTTTTGTAACGATTGGCACGATACTTATCATACAAGGACATCGAAGAATTCCACTGCAGCATGCTCGACGTGTTGTAGGACGTAAGGAATCTCAAGGGGGTAACTCATATATTCCTTTGAAAGTAAATTATGCAGGTGTTATACCTGTTATCTTCGCCTCTTCACTTCTAATGTTCCCTGCGACACTTGGAGCGTTCGTTGGGACAGGGAATTGGATCGGAACAGCTGCTAGCTGGCTATCTCCTGGGTCCACACCTTACTTGATGATGTTTGTTCTTCTTATCATCGGATTTACTTACTTCTGGACAGCAACTCAGTTTCATCCAGATCAAATTGCATCCGATATGAAAAAAAATGGAGCTTTCATTCCTGGCGTCAGGCAAGGAAAGCCCACACAAGAATACTTAGAAGCGACCATGAATCGTGTAACCTTGTTAGGAGCACTTTTCCTCGCACTTATTGCTATCCTACCGAATATTGTTAGCCGTCTTCTCGGTGTACCTCAAACGATTAGCTACTTTTTCGGTGGTACAGCTCTATTGATCCTTGTTGGAGTTGTCTTGGATACTATGAAACAGATAGAATCGCATATGCTAATGAAAAGATATGACGGTTTTATGAAGAAAGGAAAGATTCGAGGAAGGTAAAAGCATTTTCCGCACCCTTCTATTGAATTAAAATTAACAACTATGTTAACTTATATAAGTTATTTTGAGAAATTTATAGGAGAAATCAATGCCTAGAGTCATTGGTATAGATATACCAGATAGGAAACGCCTTATCGTCGCCCTGACATACATATATGGTATCGGACCCAACATTAGTGCTGAAATTATCGACAAACTAAACTTAAGTCCTGATATGAAAGCAGCAGACTTAACACAAGATGATATCGCTCGTATCAACAATTTACTTCAATCAGAATATATCGTTGAAGGGGATCTTCGTAGACAAGTTCAAAACAATATTAAGCGTTTAATCAGCATACATTCATACCGCGGTCTTAGACACCGTCAAGGCTTGCCTGTTAGAGGACAGCGTACACAAACAAATTCGAGAACGCGTAAAGGTAAAGCCAAAACGGTTGCCAATAAGAAAAAATAGGATAATAGGAGTAAGTCACTGTGGCAAAACAACAAACTAAGAAAACAGTTAAAACCAAAAGAAAATCAAATGTAAATATCCCGGTCGGAATCGCACATGTAAAAGCGACTTTTAACAATACCATCGTGACGATCACAGATCTCACTGGTAAAGTCATCGCATGGGCTTCAGCTGGAAAAACAAATTTTTCAGGTTCTAGAAAATCTTCCGCTTTCGCAGGCACACTAGTTGCTCAAGATGCAGGAAAGCGTGCGATGGAATATGGCATGAAAGAAGTTGAAGTTAATCTCAGAGGGCCTGGTGCCGGTCGTGAATCTGCTGTTCGTGGTCTACAAAGCGCTGGACTGAACATCTTGTCAATCAAAGATAAAACTCCTGTTCCGCATAACGGATGCAGACCACGCAAAAGAAGACGTGTATAAATTAAGTTTATTTAACGGTAACTATCAATCACCATTAGGAGAAAGCACATGTCCGTAAAGTATGGCAAATTTGAGTTGCCTAGCAAAATAAAATTGGATGAGAAAGACGCAACAAAATCATTTGGTCGCTTCACAGCTGAACCTTTTGAGCGTGGTTTTGGTCATACCATTGGTAACTCCATGCGAAGAATGATGCTTTCTTCACTCGAAGCACCTGCAATCATCTCACTCTGCATCGAAGGCGTACCTCACGAATACACTGCGATCGATGGCATCATTGAAGATATGACTAATATCATTCTAAATTTCAAAGGAGCCTTACTGAGAAAATTACCTACAGCTGAAGAGTCAAACTCTCGACAACATCGCATTCTCACTTCTATCATTGAAGTCACGCAAGATCAGATTGACTCTAATGGCGGTCAAGTCGTTATCACACTAGGTGACGTTGTCCAAGACAGCTATTTCGAAGTGATCAATCCACAGCTTGAATTATTCACTGTGACCAAACCGATGAAGCGTCAAGTGGATCTTAGAGTTGCATTCGGTAGAGGTTATGTTCCCTCAGAAAGACATATCGTACTCGATAAAACAACTGATGAGATCCTTATTGATACAGCATTTTCTCCTGTTAAAACTGTGAGCTATTATGTAGAAAATACTCGTGTAGGACAAGATACTGATTTTGATCGCTTGATTGTCGAAGTACAAACTGACGGACGAGTTTCACCATCGGAAGCTTTGAATTTTGCATCGCAAATTGGTATGAAACACTATCATGTATTCGACCAGCTGCAAGAGCACGAGCTTAGCTATGATGAGGAAGATGGAGATGGTGACAGTGATTCTGATGAACTCATTGAAAAACTTTCTCTTCGTATTGAAGAAATTGAATTGTCTGTACGGTCCACTAACTGCTTAAGCGGCGCTAATATAGAGACTATTGCCGAGCTTGTCATCATTCCTGAGAGGAAGATGCTGGATTTCAGAAACTTTGGTAAAAAATCGTTAAATGAAATCAAAGCAAAACTCCACGAAATGAATCTACATCTTGGTATGGATTTGTCTAAGTTTGGAATTACTCTTGATAATGTCAAAGAGCGAGTAAAAGAACTTCAAGAGAAAGTTCAAGAAATGAAAAGTAAGCAAGAAATAACATCTATGTAGTAAAACCCTACATAATAGATAAATAGGAATCATCATCATGAGACATAGAAAAGATACAGCAAAATTAGGAAGGACGACTTCGCACAAACGCTGTATGATCGCTAACATGCTCAAGTCATTGATAAACAATGAAAGTATTGTCACAACGATAGAAAAAGCAAAAGAATTGCGTCGTCATGCTGACAAAATGATCACACTAGCAAAACGAAATGACCTAAGCTCAAGGCGTAGAGCCATAGCAGCTCTTATGGTTAGATTCAATTCGCTAACTTCTAAAGAGGCACGTATTACTCGTGAAGGTAGTGACAAACGGCTAAATGATGACAGAAAGGTTATCGAAAAGTTATTCGGAGAACTTGGTACACGTTTTAGTACAAGACAAGGTGGCTATACTCGTATCATCAGAAGTAATAAAAGAGCTGGCGATAACGCGCAAAAGTGTGTTATTGAGTTTCTTCCAGAATAATTCCACTCATGACTCTTCGCGGTTGGGCTCCATTCGCGAAGAGATCTACTAATCTTTTTGGCTTTAGTCTCAAATTCTCACACGCTCTCTCTTTTTCTTTACTTTACATGTACCTCTCTATTATGATGACTAATTCAATACAATGTGAAGGGGGTATAGTACCATGACATTTAACATTGCTATCAACGGTTTTGGACGTATTGGAAGACTAGTTTTTAGAAAAGCAATTCTTCGTGATGACTTCAACATCGTCGCTATCAACGATTTGGTGCCTGCTGACAACTTAGCCTACCTGTTAAAATATGACACAACACATGGACGTTTTCCAGGAACGATCGAAGTAGAAGATAATGCCATTATAGTAAACGGTAAGCGTGTTCTTGTCTGTTCTGAACGCAACCCGGAAAGTCTGCCTTGGGGACAGTTAGGTGTTGACTATGTCATAGAATCGACAGGGCTATTTAAAACAGAAGAAGATGCGGGCAAACATATACGTGCAGGAGCTAAAAGGGTTATTATCAGTGCTCCGGCCAAAGGAGATATCCCAACGTTTGTAATGGGAGTGAACCACGAAAATTATGACCCAACAAAAGATACCGTCGTATCAAATGCATCGTGCACGACAAACTGTTTAGCGCCAATAACTCAAGTTTTAATAGATAATTTTGGTATTGATGAAGGACTCATGACGACTGTTCATGCCATGACAGCAACTCAACCCACCGTTGATGGTCCTTCAAAAAAAGACTGGAGAGGTGGTAGAAGCGCCTCGCAAAATATTATTCCAGCTTCCACAGGTGCGGCAAAAGCTGTTGCTTTATGTCTACCGGAAGTGAAGGGAAAGCTAACAGGAATGGCTTTTCGAATTCCTACTGCTGACGTATCAGTAGTAGATCTTACAGTAAAACTATCTCGTGACACCACGTATGAAGAGATTTGTCAAGAAATGAAAAAAGCTGCAGAAGGTCCTATGAAAGGATTTTTGGCTTATTGTGATGAAGAAGTTGTTTCAGCGGATTTCATTGGCGATGAACACTCATCAATATTTGACAAAGGAGCCGGAATTGCATTAAATTCACGGTTTTATAAGCTCGTGTCGTGGTATGACAACGAAATGGGTTACTCATGCCGTGTCATTGACCTTCTTGTATTTATTGCATCGAAGGAAAAGACACTTGCAGTACATTAACTAATAATGGCTCGCTAATGTTGTACTCAATCATTATTGCCAAAGACTCTCTCCAAAGCTGAAGGTCGTTACTCTACTGATGATTATTTCGCCTAATGCTTGAGAATTTTGGATGATGAACAAATGACTGCTGTACCCTTTGATGGGTTATTTGGAATTTTTGCTAGCAACTTTTTCAGGAACAACTTGACGAGCCGCATGTTTAAACTTTTAAAATGGAAGTATATCTGTGGATTTCACACGTCAACCTATTATTGAAACAGTCATCACCGCTAAAGAGGGGTGTAAACTGGTGATTCGCAGCAGCAAAAGTGCTGGACAAGAAGAGTACTTTGTAGATGCGATCGAAGTCGTTTCCTTTGGAAGCACATTTTTTTTCCGTTCCCAGGAAAAACCTAAATCCTTTCTGGTTCCTGCATCAGATTATGAGGTGTTAGAAGTTAGAGAAGCACGTATGGTTCTCAAAAATGTAGGAATGAACCGTTCGATCAAGATTGGTGGAGGTAAAGATAAGGGAGCCAAAGATACTGATAAAGCATCGGATAAACTGCAAAAAGATGAAGAGCAAGACCAGCAATCATCTTCTCGTCAAACAGAACGAAAGCGTGATAGGCGTCGTAGCTTTAGAAGGCGTAAAAGAGGAGATGAACAAACCGATTCAAGTGAAGGACAGCAAGTAGTTAGTGATGTCCCACTCATTCCACCACCACCGATGGCCAATCAACCTCTTAAGTTACCTGAGCGAAGGGAGGGAGAGACACTTACCGAAAGTGTTGCAGACTTGGAACTATCGACAGCTGTATTAAATTCTTTGTTACCTCCTCCGCCAAACCTGATATCGGACACCATAGAAAAATATAAGGATAACAAGCTTTTTGAAGGTGTTTTCGTCGGAAACTCAAAACAGGAAGAACAAAGTCAGCGTATAGAAGAAGAAACTATTGAGGATGTCGAGCTAGCTATTGGTGAAGAAGGTTGTACATCCGAATGTTTTGATGAACCAGCAGAGTTCACTGAAGAACAAGAACAGCAAATTGTAGAACAACGTCAAAAATTTGAACAAATGGATGATCCACTGATGAGTGAACCTTATCAGGCTACTGAATCTTTTACTGAGGAGCCATCGCCAGATATTCAAGGCGATGAAGTTTCTTCATCAAATGCAACGCAATAAATGAAAATCAAGGGGACCGATATAGGTCCCCTTGAATTTTGACTTGAGACTTTCTTAGAAAAAACTTTTAAGATCTAGATCT
>JBCDHL010000041.1:0-9062 GCA_038750095.1 Chlamydiota bacterium | reverse complement strand
TCTTGGAGAAGATATTGATTCTGATCTTCATCTGGAGTCATTACCAGGGATACAAGTCAGCTATGATGAGAATGAATTGGTTGGTAAACCTTTGGTTGAGATGGCGTATGCTTATCCTATATTGCCTAATCAAAATGGTAGGGAAAAGATCTTAAAGCATTTTGATCACATGCTAAGAGAGGAAGAGCGTGACTATTTCGATAAACAAAGAAAAAAATTTGGTATTGTTGAGGTTAAATCCTGGTTTCAAAAATCTGCCGATAGGGAATATCTGGTGGTTTATCAAAAATTCACTAAAAATTCTTCTGAAATTGCTGAATGCCTAGAGAATGCTGTTGATGGTGATCAGAAAATGAAAAATCACTTTAAGCTTTATTCTGAAGTTTCGGGTCTCACAATTAAACAACTAAATCCAGAACTGGAGTTAGTCCCATTTATGTGAGCTAGAGTTGAGGTGTGATGATTAACCCAAGACCACCTAATCGCGGGCCTATGCCAGGTTTCCAGCCTTTAATTCATCTCTGGCATAACCCAACCCTTCATTCTGTCGCAGGCTCTCTCAATCCAAAGATACTAGTAACAATATTTACAACGTCCAGCGCCAACTGGAACGTGATGTCCGAGTTCCGCACGACGCTGATTAATTGCATCAATTAGTTGACTTTGTTGAATTGGTGTCAGAATATACCCGCAATCTACAATGATATAGCGTACCCAAGCATCATGAAAAGCAGGGTTATAATTCATTAAAACATAGTTCATTGTTTGCTGCTGTCTCACCATAAAATTTCGAGCTGCGCAAGCCTGTTTTCGATGATGTTTATGATGAACATCCGAAGCAACTGCTGCACCAACTATAGCTCCTAGGCCAGCAGCAGCAATAACAGCTCCCTCTCCTCTAGCTTCTATTTTATTAGCTGGTATTAAACAACTGATCGTCATTATCACTGAAAATATAACAAGAAAAAACTTTTTAAATAAATTGTTGTAATTCATAACTAACTCCTTTTAGTTAGAGTTTATAATTATATCATAATTTTAACAAAATCCCCAAGTTAAAAAAATGTAAAAAAAATTAGTATTGTTTAAATATACAGCAGATGATAGTGTTCACAATCAGTATAAATTTTGAAAAGGAGTTTTATAATGCTGGCTCTTTTGGGAGTATCGAAGACAACGGTTTTTGGAACGCTTTTGATGATAATCTACAGAAATGTGAAATCGGAGAGATTTACCAATACACCATTGATAACGGAAATATTACGATCAATGCAGAAGAAACTTCCTTAACTCCTTTTCGTTTCAAAGTCTCTTTGAATGTACATGATCAAAAGTATACTCATAAAATAGTTCAAGAGATAAAAAATCGTTTGAACAAGAGGATTATGGAAAAAAGTACTTCAAACGCGTGTTCCGATGTAAAAGTAGAGTTCTCTACGAAACTGCCTAGTTATAAGGGTAATGTGTTTGTCTTTGGGGGGCGAGGTTGAGCTTTTAAAGTGATCGCGACGCATGTTTTACCAAACGGTTGACTTACCGATCGGTATACAACAAACGGGGCTTTCATTTGGTCACATGGAGTCCCGTCCGATTACAAGCAAAACCAGCAAAAAAAGCCCCGAACTGAACGGCTTGCACCGTTTCATTTCAGGGCTTTTTCAATCTTGAAACTCTTAATCGTGTGAGCTGGTTACTCCACAGACATCACATGATATGCCGGATAAGCAAACCGGTTATTAGGTCTAGGTGATCCAGTGATAGAAACTTCCTGTCCTACATGATCTTGCAAATTCACTTTGGTACTATACAAGAAGGCAATCGGTGTGTTGTAACTGTTCAGCAAGACATAATCACCTGGCTTGTTTTTGACATTACGGTTATAAGGCTGGACCATCCCTTTGAGGTTGATTGCTTTATCTGCTTCATCTTCATAGAAGTCATCCATTGAACCTTCAGTATTTTCTTCCGTCCACTTAGCGTACACCACCTCTTCTTGAGGAAGCCATGGTGAATTCGCAATTGTTGCGTCTCTTTTGTGTCCAATTTGTTTGGAGCTTCCCACTTGATTCTCTAACTCATTGAGTTTTTTCAGCTGCTGCTTGTAAGCTTTACTCAAGCGATTATTTTCTTTTTGCAGGGATTCAGCGTCGATGAAGTTTTTAGACTTGGCTTCTAAATAAGCGATCTTCTTTTTAGTGTATTGGTCTTTGAAGTCAACAAGGAGTTCTCTAGCGCGTGTTACTTGTTGTTCAAAATCAGTGTACTGCTGAATGATGTTGTCATACTTCTGTACGATGGCCTCATAATCGATCTCTTCAAATGGTTTGTTGCCATCCTGGTGGCTAGCCATGTACGCACTGTCAAGCAGTTGGTTGACATCGTCACGTCTCTTGTTGACTTTCGCCATGTAGCTGGAGTCACCAACATTTTCAATGTAATCTTTAGAAACATAGAAATAAGTTCCCTCTGGTGGGAGAATCTCAAGCCACTTACTGTTTGAGGGACTTACGCGACCTGTAATCGAATCCCCCGTATTAAGCTGGGCTACCACGGGTGAATCCAAAGTAGGATCCAAACGTACGTTGACATGGTGTCCTTCGACGGTGCCGTCCAGGACGTAGGTTCTAAAAATATAGGCCTTAATATCTTCGGGTGGTTCTACCGAGTAAAACTCGTCATCTTCATTGATTACAACAACCATTTCGTCTTTATTCAGCTCTCTAAGTATCGGACTTTCAAGGCTTGGTTGCAACCTCATTCTGACTCGGTTTTTTACAACCTTCCCAGTGAAGGACTTAAAAGGCTTTTTTTCTTTTTTTTCAACGGGTTTTTCTTGTGATTGATCTTTACTTTCTACTGTTTCATTACTGTTAGCATATTGGAAGGGTAATGCCAAAAGCATTGAGGCTAACATCGATTTTGTGACAATACGTTTCATAGCACAGCTCCTAGAGAGGGTGTCTTAAACCGATCGTGATTCAAAATCCCGATTTTGAAACACGAACGGTTCAAGTGTGTTTATATATATATGGTGATTATAGATATTATGAATTTCGGAGTTAATTGACAAGGAAATCACAGTGTTTTTTTCCTCGTTTTCATAATCTCGATTTTGCACATTTTCTGAAGGAAGGTAACGACATAGCAAAGCTTCTCTCATTATCTTCCTTCAGAAAATGCACAAAGTCGATAGAATTGGCTAGACAAAAAGAAGGCTGAGGATACAATGAGGACTTGTAGACGTTGCATAGGTTGTTGTTATTATGGGTAAGGGCGCATCATTAGTCGAGAAAAAATTGAAAAAAATCCTCAAGTCGCATGAATATGGCGGGCTGGACGATTACAAAGATCCGAAGGGCTGGCAAACCATGACTTCAGATGAGAGGGAGCTTCTCGGTAAGCTTTTCATCATGCAAGGACACGACCTTCTTGAAAGAGGAGAAAAGACAGCGCTGAAGAGTTTTGACCTCGCTGTTAAGGCTGCACCGAAAAGCCCTGTGATTTTTTTCGAAAAAGGGCTAGCGTATTCTACTCAAAAAAATTTAAGGTGCCTAACATCAGCATGTAAGGCTTTCGATAAAGCAACACGTCTCGAGCCTGAATATTTCGAAGCTTGGTGCCAGTGGGCCAATGCCCTCATTATCGTTGGAGAGCTCAAAGAAGAGGGACAGTTTTTTGCTGAGGCAGACGAAAAATTCCAACACGCTGAAAAATGCTATCCTACTAAAGCAAAAAAGGAAAAGCCTGACTTTTATTGGCACTGGGGACACTGCTGGCATTTGATGGGAAAACTGTCCGGAGAGGCCATAGATATTTCTAAGGCCTTAGAAAAGTATAAGTTAGCAGAGTTGTACGGTGCGAACATAGCTGAGTTTTGGAACGACTATGGCAATGCTTTAGGAGAACAGGCCTGCCTTCTGGGGATGGATAATCTCTTCTCTGAAGTTGTTGATAAATTCCGCAAAGCTGTTACCAATGACCTTAAAGATTTTGAAGGGTGGTTTGGCCTCGCTTGTAGTTACATGCGGATTTACGAAACGACGCAAGATGAAGATGATTTCGAACTTGCTAACGAAGCTTTTGTTTGTGCATCAGAATTAGAGCCGGAAAATATCATGTTGTGGGTTTGCTGGGGACAGTTGTATCTACTAACTGGAAAGGCGAAGCATGATATCGACTTTCTTTACGAAAGCACTATTAAGTTTGAAGAGGCAAATCTTTGTGAGTCTAACCACTCTTTGGTTCTTTGTAGGTGGGCGGAAGCGTTGATGTGCTTGGGAGCTTTGCAGGAGGATATACAACTAATACGTCAGGCCGAAGAAAAAATCATCCAAAGCACTAAAAATGAACCTGCGAATGCGGAAATTTGGTATTTTTACGGAAGGGTTTTAATAGAAAAGGGTCGCTACTTTAATGATGTGAAGTTTTACTTCGAAGCCATTGAAAAGTATCAATATGGTTTTTCTCTCAATAAAACACTGAAACTGTTCCATTACGGTATTGCTATTGCATTTTATGAAGTATCCGTTCTTACTAGTGATCAGGATGCATTAAAGCAGTCTCTTAAGCATTTCAACGAGCTGAGTCAAGAAGAGAGCGATCTCCCGCCACAGTTTTGGGCAGATTGGGGAAATGCTCTTTATAAATATGGAGATGAAACTCATCAAAAACATTACATAGAAGCTTCGTTAAGCAAATATGAAAAAGCAATAGCTATCCTTGGCGAAGATTTGAAGAAAGATCCCTTGATAGTTAGCTGTGTTTATCATTATGCGTGTGCTCTAGATACCCTTGGAGATCTCTATGACGATCCCGCATTCTACGAAAAAGCGATCCAGCTTCTAGACCATGTCCTTCAATATGACCCTAGTTTCTCTCACGCCAGATATAATTTAGCTCTTACTTTTGCACACCTAGGTGAGCTTATTTCTGATGTCAATTGTCTGGAGAAGTCAAATGACCATTTCGAATTATTGTTGAGTGAAGATCCAGAGGATGAGAATGGGTGGAATGACTGGGGAGTGACGCTGTTAAATATGGCTAACCTTGTCAGAGATCCATCACTACCCGAATATTCGGATCAACTATTCTCATTGGCTGAGTCGAAATTTCAGCACGCAATCGCATTAGGGAATAGCCATGCCATCTATAACCTAGCAGGGTATTATTCTTTGATTGGAAATTATGCTGCAGCTATGGAGTTTTTGGAAAAGGCAGAGCAAGCGAGCTGTCTGCCTGGTGTCGATGAAATCATGCATGATGAGTGGCTGGAGCCTTTACGTCGTACAGATGATTTCAGGTGTTTCATCACACGCTTCATGAGAGAACACTGAGTTTTCTTTGAGCTACTTTGCTCCACGAGCTGCGCGCTTACGGTCGTTTTCGTCAAGAAGCTTTTTCCTGAACCGTATGATATCCGGAGTCACCTCAACAAGCTCGTCATCAGCAATGAAATTGATTGCTTGTTCAAGGTTCATTTTTTTCGGCGGTATCAGAGTGATGTTCTCATCCGAACCCGAAGCCCTCACGTTCGTTAGCTGCTTCGCTTTTGTGATATTGACAATCAGGTCATTCTCACGGCTGTTTTCACCGACGATCATACCTTCGTAAACCTCGTCACCCGGAATGACAATAAGCTCTCCGCGGTCTTGTAAGTTGAAGCATGCAAAATTATTCGCTTTACCTGGATTTCCACTGATCATCACACCGCGGCTACGGCTTTTAATCTCACCACGCCAGGCGTCAAATTTTTCAAAAATTGATGTTAGAATCCCTAAGCCTTTTGTAGCGGTCAGAAAGTCATTGCGATATCCCATTAACCCACGAGTAGGGACCAGAAACTCAATTTTGGTGATACTATGTTCGTTGGTTTCTAAGTGTTGCATCTCACCTTTACGCCTAGATAGCTCTTCGATGACACCCCCAGAATACTCCTCAGGGACTTCTACGTGGACTCGTTCAATAGGCTCACATTTTTGTCCTTCAATCTCTTTGATGATGACGCGCGGCTTAGAGACACTAAACTCGTACCCTTCCCTACGCATTGCTTCGATAAGAACGGAAAGGTGTAGTTCTCCACGGCCAGCAACGGTGACACTGTCATTTTCATTATCAGACGTATCAATCCGCAACGAAATATTTGCCTTCTTCTCTTTTTCTAGTCGCTCGCGAACCTTATTCATGGTTACATGCTTTCCGCTTTTTCCTGCAAAAGGACTGTTATTCACGGTGAACTCTATGGAAAGAGTTGGTTCATCTATAGAAATAGGAGGAAGTTCGATCGTATTATCAGGATGGCAAATCGTATCGCCTATCATGATGTCGGGCATTCCGGAAAGGATCGCAATATCGCCAACGGAAGCCTCTTTCACTTCGACCTTTTGTAATCCGTGGTGACCTTCCACTCTCGTAACAACAACGTTTGCTTTTTTACCGTTATTATCGATATGTGTGACCTGCTGCCCTTTACGAACCAAGCCATTCAGGATACGGCCACATGCCTGACGACCCACATAGTCATCGTAGGATATCGTAGATGTCTGCATCAAAAAGGGCTTATTGACCTCCCCTTCAGGAGCAGGAACAGCATCGATGATCAACTCGAAAAGAGGGCGCATATCGACAGCTTCGTCATCCACCTCTTTTTTTGCAAAGCCAGCAAGACCTGAAGCGTAACAGTAGCGGAAATCGAGCTGTTCATCAGTCGCTCCAAGCTCGGCAAATAGGTCAAAGGTTTCATCCAACACGCGGTCAGGGTCGGCGTGTGGTCGGTCGATTTTGTTTAATACAACGATAGGTTTGAGTCCCATTTCTAATGATTTCGATAAGACAAATCGGGTCTGAGGCATCGGGCCATCTTGAGCATCGACAAGTAGTAGAACGGAATTAACCATACCCAAAATTCTTTCGACTTCTCCAGAAAAGTCTGCGTGGCCAGGAGTGTCAATGATGTTAATCTTGTAATCGTCGTAAGTCACCGAAGTATGTTTTGCAAAGATAGTAATTCCACGCTCTTTTTCTTGGTCGTAGGAGTCCATGATCCTTTCAGGAATCTCTTGATTATCTCTGAAAATATTTGATTGTTTAAGCAAACAGTCGAGAAGCGTCGTTTTACCATGGTCAATATGTGCGATGATTGCTATATTTCGGATTTTTGATGATTGATGCATTTTACTACCTAAGATAATATTTTATGTTAACAAAAAATATTTTAAACAATTTCTCATTTTATATCAATAGATAAATAGTTTTTTAATGCTTGTTGAAATTCGTGCTTAAAGGATGACTTGTAAATAACGGGAGGATAGCCTAGACTCCTCCTGAGTTAAATGAAGGGAAGAGGGTATTTTTTGCCATGAAGCTGACAATTCTTACTTGGATCACTTTTTTTCTCCTTGCCATTGTAATGGGGTTGAACAACATTTATTCGACGTTGTTGACAGGTTGGGGAGAAGGAGGCTCAATCGTTGCTGTTATCCTTTGCCTTATCTTTCTATCGAAAAAACAGCGAAATATCGTTAATTATAACCTTGGACAGACGATGGCTTCAGCCGGAGGAAGCGTCGGATTTTCTGTCGCCATGATCGCTGCGATCTACTACATCTTTCAACAAGAAGGCTCTCAATGGCGACCCCCGCTGTTCAATCTTTCTCTGCTAGTCATGGCATTTAGCGTGATGGGTGTTACCCTTGCAGTTATTTTCAGAAATGTAATTGTCAAGTGGCTATTTCCACAAGCCATGGCCTGTGCAACAATTTTACGTGCTGTCACTTCCGATAACCATAGTGAGCGTCAACAAGCACAAAAAATTATGGGAATAAGTGGGGTTCTTTCTGCTGCCCTCACTATTCCAGCAAAAGTTGCCTTTCAGCCAGGAGCGCCTGCATTATGGAGTAAGTTGACAATCACCAACCAACTCGGTGTGAGTCTAGACCCTCTTCTGTATGGAATTGGTAACGTTGTAGGTGGACGAATAGGAGTCAGTCTACTGCTGGGAGGTCTTTTTAATGTACTGCTGTTGACTCCAAATCTTCAGGCCAAAGGTCTTGAGGTAGGAGAATACACACGTTGGGTCGCTGTCGGACTCATGACTCTACCCGCATTTACTTCAGCCCTATTTACCTTCATGATGAAGAAAGAAAGACCAACGCCAATAGGGTTTACTCCTATCGAAAATGATCCCAATAGAAAGTTGTCTATGGCTGAAACAACCGGCCTTTGGTTCCTCTTTTTAGTCGCCACATTTATCGTAGCATATGAAATGGATTATATCTTTAACGTTACATGGTATTACGTTGTTGCTGGGATTGCTATTTCAGGACCAATGTGTTTTGCTTTGGGAAAAGTGACTAGCGAAATCGGTATTAATCCCATCAGGCTTCTCGCCATTGTCCTTTTATTTTTGTTCAGCATATTCGAAAGACACGAACCCATCGCTTTGCTTGCTATCAGTGTAAGTGGTGCCACTTATGCTGCTGTAGCTGTCGACCTATTCAACGACCTGCGAACCGGCTATTTAATACGGGCAAATCCGAAGCATCAGATTCTGCTACAAATCCTCGGGGTGATTCCAGTCGCTTTTGTTTGTGTCTACTTTCTCGATTTTCTAACAGTGAATTTTGGTCTCGGTGAAGGACAATATTTTCCTGCTCCAACAGCGGTAATTTGGGCAACGATGGCCAATGCCTTTTCAGGGGAAACTGGGGCATTATCTCATGGGATTTGGTTGGCGATATTTATTTCAACAATTGTCGGTGTGTTCCTTTCTTTTTTAGAGAGTAATAAGCGTACCCAAGCATATACCCCCTCAGCTTTTGCTTTGGGAATTGCTATGCTTTTACCCTTTGAGATGTCAGCAGCGATTTTTGTTGGGTCTGTTTTTAGGGAGGCTGCAATTTTTATTGGTAAACTGCAAGGCCACGAGCAAGAAGAAGCTGTACGTAAAGGAGCTTTTAAAGCTGGATCGGCGATCTTTGCCGCTTCATCGATAGCAGGGATTATCGCTGTGATTCTTATTTCCCTCGGAGTTGTGTATCTGCCGAGCTAAAGGGTGCAGTATAATT
>JBCDHL010000040.1:0-9170 GCA_038750095.1 Chlamydiota bacterium | reverse complement strand
TATAAAATCAAACAACAACAAATCTATTATTTACCCATTTAAAAACTCATATTTTAAAGATAAATATTTCATTGAACTTATTTTTTAATTTATCTAATATTCCAATAAAGAAATTCATAAAAATTAAAATAATGAATATTAATCACCAACTTACAGCAAAAAGTGAACATTGCATAAATTTAAAACCAATGGCTGGAGAGCCAGTCAATGATAAACGAGGACAAAGTACATATTGTCGTCAATTTACGGATCATAATGGTTCTATTTCTCACAAACTTCGCTTTCAAATCCGAAAAGTTTACCTCAATACTATTGATGGGTCAGCACTAAAAGATTTTGGTGAAAGGTACAGCTTTACTCCTCAAGAAAAAAGAGATGGAAGGAACTTTGGAACTAACCCACCTAACTTTGATACAAACCTTTTAAACGGATTTATAGGTGGAGGCTTTTTTCTCACACTCAAAGAGATAGATGAAGTAGATAAGAAAATCAGTTCTTTAGAGTATGTGATTCGAACCCTAAAATCCAATCTTAGTGCAATTACAGCATTAACCACTCAAGAGATAATTTCGCAAGCGACAACGTATGGCGTAGGTTATGTCACACACTACTTTTTTGAACCTGTCGACCTTCCAAAAAATGGGGATTTGGTCGTCTATCCGAATACCGTCGATTCTAGCCACCGTACTCATTGCGGAATCTTCAGGGAAAGCAAACCGAATTGGAACTCACCCAATGGAGGTACAGTGGAATCCAAGTGGCTCTGTGAGTCCAGTCGTTACGTCTTTCAGCATGACATTTTTTTCGTGCATCCCGAATATGGTAACATAGTAAACTTCTTCAGGATTAAAAAAGACAAGGTCATAGTGGAATCGCTTGTTATTCACCCACACAAAAATGCTTTTCCATCACACAGACCCCACCTAATAACCAATGAACGATACAATGTATGTGAGAACGGCTCACTTAAATATAATGCTACAGAGAGAAACGAAGAGCGACGAGAAAGTATCAATAACCTTTGTCGCACTTACCTCACAAAAAAATTACCGGAAATTGAATATCTTGAATATATTAACTACACTGGAGGTTATCATGGAATTTGTTACGATTACGCATTTGAAAGAATTTTTTTACTCCATGATCCTATTGACATCCCCAATGCTGAATCACATGGTGTACAAATTTTAGAAAGCTATTTTACTTTAACCACCCACCCACAAAAAGGAGACCTTGTCGTCTACTATGAATCTAACGCTATTGTACACTGGGCAATCTATTTAGAAAATGAAACTGTAGAGTCAAAATGGGGAGAAGATGATGTCTATCGACACCATTTGTTCGATGTCCCACCAGAATACGGCGATACCATAAAATGTTTTAGACTTAACGATGGTCTTCAAGTCGTTGACGTTGTTATCGATTTGAAAGCAAGAAAACTTGAAATGATTAAAAACTCGATTACCAAACTACACCCAAAACAGTAAATAAATCAGTGTGTTAAAAATAATCAGGAGGAAAATTCAATGTTTGCTGTAATTTATAGAGGATATATTAAACCAGGTCGAGAGCTTGATTATCGAAGCGCATGGCGCACGATTGCGACATATTTTGTAGAAAAACGCGGAGCTTTGGGATCATGTCTCCATAAAACAGAAGATGACTTATGGTTGGCGTATTCTCGATGGCCTGATGAAGAAACACGAAATGCTTCTTGGCCGAAAGAAGAAGACTCCTTTGCTACAGAGCTACCACAAGAAATCCGCGATGCTGTTGTTGTGCTTAAAGATACCATACATAAGCAGCTACCCGAGATAACCATGGAAATTGTAGACGACTTGTTAGTGTAGACTGAAACAAACACCCTATGCTCCTTTTCTATGGACACAAAATAAAAATAAAAGGTATCAGAACAACTAGAATGAGGGAACAACCAAGGACGATAATATGATGCAGGTACTCAGTACGATTTTAGTCTTAGTCGTGATCGTAGAGCATTTTTACTTTCTCGTTCTTGAAATGTTTTACTGGACAAAACCTTTGGGACTTAAAACATTCGGAAAGACCAAGGAAGAAGCAGAATCAAGTAAGGTCTTGGCGATGAATATGGGACTGTACAATGGATTTCTTGCTGTAGGTCTTTTATGGGGTCTAATCTATCCCATTGATTTCGTGAGTGTTCAAATTCAATTATTCTTTTTAGTGCTCATCATCATCGCAGGTTTGTTTGGGGGTTTGACAGCAAAACGCTCTATTATCGTTGTTCAAGCTCTTCCTGCGGCTCTTGCGGCTATTTTTGTCCTTATGCAGTAGGCCACTTCCAAAAGTGGTAGGTCAAGTGATTGGAGCGATTAACCCGGATATTATAAATGTTTGTTGAAGGATATATTAGTGTCATATACTTAATCTTATTACTTGCTGTTGCAATCACCTACATCAACCATCGCTATATTCGCATGCAGCCGACCATTGCAATCATGATTTCCTCCTTATTTTTGTCATTTATCATCATCATAATCGGTAACTTAGGTTTCGTTGAGTTTCAGCAAAATATTACCGATGGCATGAGAGCGATAAAATTCAATGAACTATTGATGAACGGCCTTCTTGGATTATTACTCTTCGCTGGAGCACTAACGGTGGATATCAACAATTTAAAAGAGTATAAATGGGAGATACTCACTTTATCCTGTTTAAGTACAATAGCTTCAACATTTTTAATTGGAGTGAGTCTTTACTACCTTCTACCCCTCTTTCATATTTCCCTAGATTTTATATACTGCCTTCTATTTGGAGCGCTCATCTCACCAACAGATCCAATTGCCACACTGAATATTTGTCGTGAAGTGAACGCTCCAAAAATGGTCAAAACCTGTGTTTCCGGCGAGTCACTATTTAATGATGGAGTGGGCATTGTTTTATTCATCACAATACTAGGGGTGATCACAGGAAAAAGCGATGCAACATTCGGTTCCGTTTCAGCCCTATTCCTTCAAGAGGCTATAGGTGGAATCATTTATGGGATCCTTATCGGGCTAATAGGCTATAAATTAATCAAGCCTTTGGATGATCACAAACTTGAAATTTTGATCACGATAGCCATCGCCACCGGAGGGTATACCATCGCTCAATTGTTACACATTTCTGGTCCTATCTCGATGGTTGTTGCAGGGCTATTCATTGGTAATAAAGGAAATAGCTTCACAGTAAAAGAGAGTTGTATCGATCACTTATTTACCTTTTGGGAAGTTATTGATGAACTTCTCAATGCCCTACTATTTATCCTCATTGGTTTTGAGTTTGTCACTGTACCAAACCAAAGCGATTTAATATTACCTGCAATTTTGGCGATCATCGCTGTCTTGGTCATCCGTTTTGTTTCTGTTGGTATACCTATATCGATCTTTAAGATAAGAAAAAATTATGTCCCTCATATGATTAAGATCATGGTTTGGGGTGGAATCAGAGGAGGTCTGGCAGTCGCTCTTGCTTTATCATTAACATTCTCATGGGAAAGAAACGTCCTTCTAGTAATGACCTACGCGGTAGTAACCTTTTCGATTCTGATTCAAGGAACAACTGTCAAAAACGTAATTTCGTTGAGCAAATCAGAATAAGGGTAATCGAAAGATTACCCTATTCACTCTCATCTCCCTGCTCTTCGAGACGGACGAGTATCATATCTTGTGATCCCCCATCTACATAATGAAGACGTACTGGTACTTCATTTTTCGTTAGGTTATAGATACCCGTCTCCATAATGGGCGCATTTTGATTTTCTACAACCTTCCAAGCAGCACGCTGAGACTCTTCATCAACCATTCCTTCAATTTCATAGGTTGCATCGGTAATCGTATTGTAGTACGTGCCTGAGATCAATCCATCCTTATTGATTGCAAGCTGCAAGTATATATTTGGTGTCGTAGAAGGGTCACCGGTATTTGTAAAAGCAAAAACTCCCAAAGGCATCCACTCTTCACTTGTCGCTTTATCAGCTGCGGTCTCAATCTCTTCAGCTTGTTGGCTGTAGCCTTCAGGTGTACCATAATATTCATCACCTACTGGATACCACTGGTCGTACTCATAGTATCTAGGCGCCGCGCTCCATCCCAACCATGCACCTATACCGCCAACAGTGGCCCATCGCCACCAATAGTTCGGTTGATGGTATCTGTAATAAGGAGGTCTATGATGATGCCTACGCCAAAAGTCATCATTGAACCAGTTTTTATGCCCAGGACGACCTTTGTCAACTCGATCACGAACTTTATCACCTACTTCTCCCCAGCCTCCAGGTGGTTTGACTGGTCTTTTGTCACCGGGTAACTTACCGGGACGATCACCCGGTCTTGTAATAGGACGATCACCGGGCCTACCGACATCAGGACGATCAACAGGTCGTTTTACAGGTCTCTGTTCCGGCTTACCAGGTCTAGTGACCGGAGAGGTTGGCCTCTGAGATTTAAGAAATTGCTCTACCTCTCCTCTTGTTTGAGACGGAGCATTCGGCCTCTGAGGTCGACCCGTTCCAACTTGTGGTCTTGAGGGTTGTGGACGAGGTGTTTGAGGTCTATAAGCTGGCCTTTGTTGCGGTCTACTTACTCCTCTATTACCAGGAGGGCTTCGACGAGCTCTTGACGCGTGGCTCATCGATGGACTGCGCTGAAAAGATCTTCCCCCACCGGCGCGTCCACCTCCTCTACCTCCTCTACCTCCACCACCTCTACCGCCACCGCCACCGCGGCCACGTGCATCAAGTTCTACTGTCGTAAAGAATAGACAGAGTATCATCATCACATTTAGAATAGAACAGGCTCTCTTCATCATGTTTCCTCTATTTCGTCATTTTTTCTACGTTGACAGGACCGATACTTGGTAGTAATTCTCCAGCAACTTCTCGATTAGTTGATTCCCATGTGTATCTTTCGGCACCATCTTTTATGTAACTATTCACTGCAGAAGCTCGTCTTCCATCAGGTAATGTAAAAGATGTTTCTACACTCCACTTGTCTTTTTCACGACTCCAAATCCCTTCTCCAAATCCGCCATCTGAATCAAAGATCCATGAACGAATAGTTCTTGTGGATGGATCCCAAGCAATTATTTGCTTTCCTTCTTGGATATTTTGTCCTTCCGCTGTGACTGTAAAATATTGTGTCAGATAGTTACGGTTGTCACTCCAACTAATGTTCGTAACGATTTTTGTATCTTCATCTTCATCGACCCATTCTCCAACTAGCCACTCTAATTCCTTCAAATGTTCGTAGTGAGATGTGGGTGGTTCATACTCAAACTCTCGTACTTCTGTTAGAAGCCAATCCTGATCAATCTTCTCATAATAAGCCTTGTATACCGTTTGGGTGGGATCTTCACCTAAGCGAGAAATTTGAACACTACCGGTCTCAACAGCTTTATTTTTTGCTGTGATTTCAATGGATTTGACTTGAATTTCTATCTGAGGATTACTTTCTTCTTGAAACAGTTCTGCGAAATCCTTTTCAATTTCTGATCTCCCTTCAAGATGCAAGCCAGACTCGGGTTCAATAAATATAGCATCCTCTGCCCAAAGTTTAGCGATTGCTTTGGCATTTCCTTGATTGAAAGCCTGTTCATAAGCTTTTGACTGGCCTCTAATCGCTTGTTCTTCTTTTGAATCACTATCATCGCAAGAAGAAAAGATCAATAAACCTAACAGAGAAAGGAAAACGAACTGCAACTTGAATTTCATTATTTGTACCTCTTTGAATGAAACTTGTCGGCCTTCGTTCCAATATTAATACTTTCTCCAAAAGGTCTCTCTGATTAAGAGACCAGCATACTCCTTGAAGACACAATCGGAACGAAAAGGCTATACGTTCTTTTTTCACACATCTATAAATATTTTGAAAAGGATAAAGTTATGATTATGCTAACTGAACTTATGTGTTTAGGAGCAAAATAAAAATTGATCGATTGACATTTTTATTATCGGATGAGATACTTTAAATTCCTATCCATTTAGTGGTAAGCGAGATCACCTGATTAAGTTTTCTCCTCTCTTTTCTTAACTGGTGATCTTGCTACCCAATTCACTGTTGCTCGATATAGTCTAGATAATCGAGTTCAGATCGTCTGATAACCTCTTTTGCCTCTTCCGCACCATAGATCTCAGTGATTCTGACCACACAATGTTCTCTTTCTGGAGCATCCTTATAGGTGAGAAAGTAGTGTCTGAGTCGCTCTACTAGATTAACAGGGCAGTCTTTGATGTCAGATATATCTCCATAAACGAAGTCGCCAACCATAACACTGATAATCTTATCATCAACTTCATCCCCATCGAGAAGACGGAATCCGCCTATTGGTACTGAGCGAACAATAAGATCACCCTTAACGATAGATTTCTCTGTAAGCACGCAAATATCTATGGGATCAGCATCACCCCTCAAGTTTGACCGACCTGACTTTTCCATACAATATTCTGCAACCCTCTCTCCCGCGTAAGTCCTAGGTAAGAACCCGTATAGTGAAGGGCAAAGACTTGAGTATTTTTGAGGGCGGTCGACCTTAAGAAGCCCGGATTCCTTGTCAATTTCATACTTTACTGTATCAGTTGGGACCATCTCAATGTAACAGTTAACAATATTAGGCTGATCCTCCCCCAAAGGTAGACCGTGCCAAGGGTGAGACCGGTGAAGTGGGGCCTTGCAAGACTTCCTAGATTGATCATCTTCCATGATTAAATTCCTTTGTCGATAAACTTCTGTGTAAAACCCATTCTAGTCGTTAAAAAGAATAACATCAAATGGCAAAAACTTCTTTAAAAAGAGAGAATAGAATAGTAAGAAAAATATTGTGGGGAAGAGACCTCTTCCCCACAGGAACAACTTAGAATCCGACACTTACACCGGCAAACAATCCTCTGAAGGAGAGATTATTGGCATTAACTGATGAGATAAGGCCATCATCATCTTCTTCATAATCCAGGAACCAAGGTGCATTCGTATACTGCACAAATTCATAACCAATACGGAATCCTACATCCAAACCGCAAAGTTCAGACTCGTAACCGAGACCTAACATAATATGCCACCCTGGAAAGCAGTAACAATCTCTCGATTTGAAATACCAATCATCCTCATCGAACCTATCATAAAAGCGATCATCCTCTTCAGCTCCACCAATAAATAGGCTAGCATTCACATCGAAAAATACACTCAGACACTCTGTAAAACCAAAGCTAGTACCGAAACCAAGCATCGGTCCTGCACCGAAATATTGTTGCTGCTTTCTGAAGCCAACCGTATAGGGATCCTGATTTATGTCATTCGAGCCTTCTGCTGTCAGTCTATTATCGTAAAGAAGGACATCGACACCTCCATAAGGCTTCAACTTGAGAATTTCAAGGTCTAGCTCATAAACAAAAACAGCTTCGACAGTTTGGTATTTCATGTCATACCATCCAGTCGCACGATTGACAGCTGACAACCTGTGTGGGGATCCATGAGAAAGTCTGATATACTCATCTACAGCTGAGATTACACAAGCTTTGTCGTGAAAGCCAACATCAGTATAAATAGCTTTGAAAGATAATCCCTCAATTGTGAATTGAGAGTTAAGACCGACTCTAAATCCTGAAGCTGAGCTAGCACCAACATAGTGGTAATCATATTTTCGGTAATCTGTAGCTGGGTCCAGATCCTTACGTTTAACAGCATAGTGTAAGCCAGTCACGCATGGATTCCAGTAAAGATAGTCAATACTCACTCCATAACCATCAATCATGCACTCGCATGGCATGCATCCACCGTAGCATGGATCCCTTACTGAGTCTTCATCTTCTTCATCACACTCTTCATCACATTCTTCTTCTGTTTCACACTCTTCATCGGCATCTTCATCTGCTTCGCAGGCACAATCAGGACCGCATTGGCACTCATAATCAGGGTATCCTACACAACCACAGTCGTACGCTGCTAAGGGGTTCATTATTATAAAGCAGCCTAAAAGGCTAAAACACAGGGCTAATCTCAATAGACGAGTCTTTGCAATGCTCATCACGCTTCTCCTTCAAAATTTCGTCAATTCAAAAAAATTACACTAAACATACAAAGTATAGAAAAAAATTATTTTTGTATAGAAAATAGATCAATATTTTCTCCCTTTAACGGCAAATAGCCCTGATGCTATACCCAAAAAATAAAAAAACGATACTTTCAAATGCCTCCAAGACACCAAATGCGACCAAACCATGTTTCAGGAAATATACCGATCGTGTTTCAAAATTTGGGCATGGTTCAATGAGGTATTTTTTAAGGTAACAGTTTAGAACCTGTCCTGAATCTTTTTGGTTGGAAAGCGCTACTCTATTAGTAAAATTTTTTATACTGAATGATATTAGAAATTTTGCTTGATAGTCAGAGTTTTTTGCTTCTGAAGAAGTATGGAGATCGCAGCCAACTTAGACAAGTTCTCAAGATCGAACAAAAAGTCATAGGCAAAAAGAATGGGTACCAAGCGTAATTTCCAATTTCATTCAGTATAGTCATAGAAGGTCAAGTAATTGTAGAAATTAAGTCTGTTAATAAATTGCTATCCATAAATGAAGCTCAACTACTTTCCATCTCAAATTGACATTAAAATATAATGTATGTTATAAAAGGAGTGTCAATAACCACAACAAGGAAGTTTTCATGAACATATAACTCATTTTTAGATTTTGTTTAAACATTCAACACATCTGAAATTGAGGACTATTATATGTCTAGAAAACAATTTATTACCTTATGTGGTCTTTCTTACGTGCTTCCACACAAACTCTGTTTTGAAGATTTTCATGCAGTTGTGCATGATGGTGACCGTATTGTTATCATTGGTGACAATGGTTCTGGAAAATCCTCTTTAATGAAGATTTTTTCTGGAGAAAATCAATCTTTTTCCGGAAAGATTCAATTTGCTGATGGATTAAAGTTCGGATATTTACCCCAAGATTTCGACGAAGTAGAAGAGTCTACTGTTTGGGAAATTGCCACATCCCTTGTCGACAAAGAAATTCAGGCATTAAAGGAGCTTGATAGGCTGGATCCCGAAAAAGAAGCCGCTGCTTATGCATTATTATTAGAAGAGCTAGTTTCTAACGACGCCTTTGCTTTAGAACACCGCATCGAAATTGTTTTGGATCAGATGCAACT